>JBEPXL010000213.1:0-6180 GCA_041641935.1 Desulfobacteraceae bacterium
TTCCCCTTTATGCTCAAACACCCGGATCAACTTCGCTATTCCCGCATCATAGTCAGGAAACAGATCAGCCCAATGCAATTCCTGAAGGAGTTCATCCTCAGGTTCGCACTCCTCCAGGCGCACAGGCAGCAGAAAAATATCGGTGGGAGGCATTTCTTCCAGTGCTGTCAGCGCCCGGCGAAGTTCCTTCTGCACGTATCCCCGCTTGCTCAAAGAGTTGGAAGACAGCAATGCCAGAAAGAAATGGCTCTGCTCGATCGCTTTCTGGATGGTTATCTTCCATTTCTGCCCCACCAGCAGATCATATTCATCCATCCAGGGCGTCACACCGGCGGCTTCCAGATCCCGGTACAACTTCACGGCCATATCCTTGTCTTCTCTGGCATAGCTGATAAAAACCTGCAATGGGCTATCCTCCTTCATACCCGCCACTTACTGCCCTTCCGATTCCGATCCGGAAATTCCGGCATCTTTAATCATCCTGATCACCTTCGCCGTATTGCCATCACCGATGATGATAACCGAATGGCTCACATTGCCGCCAATGTTCACATTGCGGCTGTATGCCTCCGGAGATCCGGCTTTTTCCCCCGAACCGGAATCCACAGAACGCCCCGAATCGCCTTCCGGCCGTACCACCTTCGCCGGCATCCCCAGCACACGCAGAATCAACGCCACCCCATCCGCATAGGACGGAAACAGATCCGCGCTCCGGATATCCCGCAGCCGGTCATGCGCCGGACTGCATTCATCCACCCGCACGGGAATAATGAAAATCTCCCCTTCCGGCATCTCATCCAGCTCATCCAGGGCCAGCCGCATTTCCCGGTGCACAGAACCGGCCTGTTCCATCGAACGGCGGGAGAGAACCGCAATCACATACCGGCTTTCACGGATCGCCTTCTGAATCTCCCGCTTCCGGTCCTGTCCGGGCAGGAGATCCATGTCGGCCATCCAGAGTTCAATATCGGGGAGCTGATTCAGATCATGATAGAGTTGTTTCGCGATTGCCGCATCTTCGGGGGCATGGCTGATGAACACACGCATGGGAAAGCCTTTTCGTCGGAGGGTTGTTCACATGTCCGTTTCTCCTTCTTTACTACAACAAACCGCTCAAAACGTAAAGGCAGATGGTACTGCAGAAGACGTCAGGAGGGGACGGTCCGCACCCTGTCCCGGATAAACCGGAGGGCGCACAACATGGCCGCAGGAGACATCAGAATGCTGATATGACCGTGGGGAAAGCGGGCGATCGGCGGACCGCCCCACTCGTCCCGGAGTTCCTCCACCCATTCCGACGGGGCGAACAGATCGTGACGTCCCTCGATCAGCAGCAGGTTGCGGCGGTCCATCAGCGGACGGTGTTCCGGCAGGTTCAGCCCCCGCAGGGAAACCCGGGTGCCGTTGAGGCTGTGGCGGATGGGAGCGCAGAATTCCAGTTCCTCGATGGCGCGGTCCATGCGGGAAATCGGCGTCATCAGGATACCGAAATCCAGACGTTCCTCCTTGCAGGCCAGCAGTCCCGCCAGCCATGCACCGAGGGACATCCCCCAGACTCCCACCGGTCCGCATCCTTCGTGCTTCAGCCACCCGATCAGGGCCCGTGCATCCGAAATGGACTGCTGTGTGGACTGCACCATCGCGTTGAGATCCGAAGAGATGAAATCCATCCCCGCCCCGCGCCGGGCGCGCCGTCTGCCGTGACACGGAAGCTGAAACATCATCAGGCTGATCCCGTACCGCCGGCACTGGTACGCCAGCAGCGGAAAGAGAAAATGGTAGCAGTTTTCCCCGTTCCAGCCGTGCAGCATCATCACTACAGGCCGCTCCCGCCAGTTGTCGCCGCAGCGGTAGAACTTACCGTAAATCCGGCGGGATGCGCCGGAAGCCCCTTCAATGGGAGAGTTGCAGCTGAAATCATGCCCGCCCGCAAAATCGAGTTGCGCGGGCGGTTTCACATCATTGCTGAAAAAATCCGGCGTCTCCAGAAGCGCCTGGGCCGCGGCCAGATGGCTTTCCCCGCCCAGCCGTTTTTCCAGATGAAGCCGGGCGATCCGGATGACCGCCCGGTCGATGAGTTGGGTGAGTGCGGTTATCATAGTATATTCATCCCCTGCCCGTCCCGATGGATGGCAGGTTTGTAAAAAGGTTCATTTCCTGATGGTTTACGGCACATACTGCGCCAGAAATTCAGCCGGACTGACAATCCGGATTCCCATATAGTCACCGATCGCCCTCACGGCTTTATCACCCGAAACAATGACATCCGCCTTCAGTGCAACGGCACATTCGATAAATTTGTTGTCATCCGGATCATCTTCCACCACCTGCAGTTCCGGCGTTTTCGCTGCGAATACCAGATGAAATCCATGCGCGAACAGGGACAGCAGTTCATCCAGTTCCTTCTCGTCCTGCAGGCCAAGCCGCTGCAGGACTTCAGTATACTCACGGATGATCGGCTTTGACAGGCAGAGGGTGATGCCGCCGGTTTTCCAGAGGTCAATGATGCTGCGGGGCTTGCCTCCGAAAAACGAGGAAACAAACACATTCGTATCCAGCACGACCTTCATTTTTTCCCGTTCTTCCGGACTTCCCGGATCACACGCTCAATATCATCCTCATCCGTCCCCTGCTCTGTCAGCCTGTTTCCGATCCGCTGCCAGAGATCGTCGATATACAGCCCGATATCCCGGTCCTTCACATACGCTTCCAGCAGTTCACGGACCACATCACTCACACTTCTGCCTTCCGCCCTGGCGAGACGCTGAACCTGCGCTTTCAGCCCGGAATCGACCCGGACAATCATTTGTGCCGTCATGATAAGCCTCCTTTCACAGTGATAATCTGTATATACAATATAGCACCTGCAGTATGGAATCAAGTGCCGTGGCGTATCCGCAGAAACCCCAGACAGGGCATAGACAGACATCCGGCATTATGCCGGTGCAGGAAGGAAAGCAATGCAGCACAAACAAAATCCGCCCGCTGTATAGCCTCCGGGCCGGAAATGATATATGTTATAAAGGTATGAACATAATCACCAGACAGGACAGTACGCTTTCCGGAACAGCGAACGCACTGAACAACCGATACAGCATTCAGGGAATCAAGGAGGTCCGATATGCTTCACCGGGAACGGCTCAGGCCCCCGCGCTACATCTATCCTGCAGATGAATGGAAACTCATTGAAAAGCAGTTCTACCCCCCGTTTCTCGGCCAGATGGAGACGATCTTCGCGCTGAGCAACGGATACCTCGGCATGAGGGGCACGTTTGAAGAAGGAAAACCGTTTTTCGACCACGGCAACTTCGTCAACGGATTCTATGAAAGCTGGCCCATCATTTACGCCGAAAAAGCGTATGGATTCGCCAAAACCGGCCAGACCATCGTCAATCTGCATGATCTGAAGATTATCCGCCTCTTTGTGGACGATGAACCCTTTTTCCTGCCCACCGCCAATCTGAAAAAATTTGAACGCACCCTCGACATGAAAGAGGGCACGCTGAGCCGGGACGTGCTGTGGGAGATGCCGTCGGGAAAACTGGTATCGATCTCCTCCAAGCGGATGGTCTCCTTTGAACACCGGCATCTGGCGGCCATTCAGTACGAGGTTACCGTGCTGAACAGTGACGCCCCGGTGGTGATTTCATCTGAAATCGTTCCCCACCGCACCGTTCGCGGTACCGACGGTGATCCGCGCTATACCCGCATCTTCCGGGAGAAAGTGCTGATTCCGGAAGCCAAACTCATGGAGGAGTTCGCGCTCATCCTCGGCTTCCGCACCAAAAACAGCCGCATGACCCTCGCCTGCGGCTTTGACCATATCATCGATACCCGGTCCGCCTATGAATGGAAACGGGAAACCACCGATGACGACGGCAGGATCATCTTTTCCGTGGAAGCAGAACCGGAAGTCCCTTTCCGGATGACCAAGCTGATTTCCTATCATTCCTCCCGGAACGAAAAGCCAGAGGATCTGTGCAAGCGGGCCGAACGGACCCTGCACCGGGCAAAGCAGGACGGGTTTGACGCGCTTCTGGATTCCCAGAAACGGTTTCTGCACCAGTACTGGCGCGTCAGCGATGTCCGCATGGAAGTGGATGAACAGCGGGGAGACCGGTCCAGCAGAGCATGGCAGCAGGCGATTCACTGGAATCTGTTTCAGTTGTGCCAGGCATCGGCAAGGGCGGAGGGAACGGGAATTCCGGCCAAGGGGCTGACCGGCGAGGGATATGAAGGCCACTACTTCTGGGACATTGAAACCTATGTTCTGCCCTTTCTCATCTACACGGAACCCCGGATCGCCAAAAATCTTCTGAAATTCCGCTACAGCATGCTCGACAAGGCCAGGGTCCGCGCATCGGATGTGAACCAGAAAGGGGCGCTCTTTCCGTGGCGGACCATCAGCGGCGATGAAGCATCCGCCTACTACGCCGCCGGAACGGCCCAGTATCACATCAACGCCGATATCATGTATGCGCTGAAAAAGTATGTGGAGGTGACCGGAGATGACGAGTTTCTCTACCGGGAAGGGGTGGAAATGCTGGTGGAGACGGCCCGCATGTGGCGGGATATCGGCTTTTTTTCCGACCGAAAGGGCGGACGTTTCTGCATCCACGGCGTCACCGGTCCGGATGAATACAATACCGTGGTGAACAACAATGCCTATACCAATCTCATGGCCCGGGAAAACCTCTGGTATGCCGCCAGCACCGTAGAAAACCTCCGGCAGAAAGGAAAAGGACTGTACCAGAGACTGCTGGACCGGACCGGCCTGAAGGAGACGGAAGTGGAGGAATGGCGGCACGCCGCCAACCGGATGTATATACCGTACAACGAGGAAATGGGCATCAATCCCCAGGATGACAGTTTTCTGGAAAAAAAGGAGTGGGATATTGAGGGCACACCGCCGGACAAATTTCCGCTGCTGCTTCATTATCATCCCCTGGTGATTTACCGTCACAAGGTGATCAAGCAGGCCGATCTCGTACTGGCCATGTTCCTTCTGGGACACCTTTTTTCCGATGAAGCCAAGAAACGGAACTTCAACTATTATGAACGCCTCACCACCGGGGATTCTTCCCTTTCGGTAGGCGTCCAGAGCATTATGGCATCGGAAGTCGGCTGTCACCGGAAAGCGGTGGAATATGCCCGGTATGCGGTACTGATGGATCTGGCCGACATCGGCGGCAATGTCAGCCACGGCTGTCATATCGCCTCCATCGGCGCCACCTGGATGGTGCTGGTGTACGGGTTCGCCGGAATGCGCGACTATAACGGCAGTATCTCCTTCAGACCGAAACTCCCGGACGGCTGCACTTATTTCCGGTTCTGCCTGCGAATCCGGGGTCGCCATCTGCAGATCGAACTCGGCCCGGAATCCGCCACCTACCGGCTGATCGGCGGGCAGAGCCTGACGTTTTATCATGGAGAGGAGAAGGTGGACCTGAGTGAAGCAAATGCCGAGGCGGAGTATGCGTATGAGGGGTGAGGAGAGGTGTTCTGAATCATCAGGCGTTCATGTTGCCGGATGGTCCGGTTTTCTCTGATGTGTGCAGAGATTCACCTTTCTGTAAACCTCTGCAACCGGAAGGTCACAGTTTACCGCCTCAATTTTTACAGCATCTTCCATGCTGTGGTATTTTGTATAGATCCATGAATCATCTCTCCGGCGAAGAAACTTTTCGACTCTGCAGAAGTACTGAGAAACCAGAAGGTACTCGGTAAAGGAGCTGATGATCTGATAATGCGCGAACTTATCCCCTCTGTCGTATGCTTCAGTGGAGTCGGAAAGGATTTCGATAATGACAAGGGGATTTAACAGTACATCATTGTTTTCATCCTCGTATTCTTCCTGTTCACATGCAATGACGATATCCGGGTAAGTGTATTTTTCAAGCTCCTGAATTTTCACTTTCATATCACTTGAAAAAACGCTGCAGGGTCTTTCCAGCAGTTGATTGCCGAGTAGCCTGACGATATTGGCGGATATCTGGTTATGCTCACGGCCTGCTCCCGCCATTGCAAAAATTTCACCGGCGTAATATTCGTTCCGGATGTCGGAATCTCTTTCCAGAACCAGATATTGTTCCGGTGTGATTCTGTTTTCTTCTGGAAACATGGGGATGCTCCTGATAATTCATGAGACGATCCAGATCGACCTGTTCCTGTCGCACACAG
>JBEPXL010000214.1:0-6178 GCA_041641935.1 Desulfobacteraceae bacterium
CCTTGCCCCCGTATGCGGCCCCGGCCGCACTGGCCAGAAACATGGCCTCGACTTTGGGTTCCGGCAGCAGGCCGATGGCGATGGACAGCACGGTCGGAATCACCGGTGCAAGGAGCATGAGTACCGGTGCTTCATGACCGTGAAGGCGGGGATCACCCGGTGGACTGTGAAAGACATCCGTCACCAGCATGGCGGCCATGGCCAGCATGAAAGCCCCGGACAAAATGGCGGCGGCGGGCAGAACCCAGGCCAGGTAGACCGGCAGTGAGGGGTGGATCGCTGTTGCCAGTAGGGTTTCCTTGGCCAGAAATCCGAACAGGGGCGGCAGGCCGCCCATGGAGAGCGCCGCCAAGGCGGCGGTGATGTAGCTGACGGGCATGGCACGGCCCAGTCCGCCGAGCCGCCGGATGTCCCGGGTACCGGTTTCATGATCGATGATACCGGCGATCATGAAAAGCGCGCTTTTGTACAGGGCATGGGCCAGAATGCCGATGATGAGGGCTTTGAAGGCGATGGCCATGTTCTGGCCGATCATCATCGTCATTACCCCCAGCTGACTGATGGTGGAATAGGCCAGCAGGGCCTTCAGGTCATTCTGCTTCAGCCCCAGATACGCCCCGATCACCATGGTCACCAGTCCGGCGGAGGTGAACATCCAGAACCAGAGTTCCGTTCCGCCCAGGGCCGGGTTGAGCCGGGCCATCAGGTAAATTCCCGCCTTGACCATGGTCGCGGAGTGGAGATAGGCCGAGGCCGGGGTCGGCGCACTCATGGCGCCGGGCAGCCAGATGTGGAAGGGAAACTGTGCGCTCTTGGTAAACGCGCCGGTCACCAGCAGGATGAGCATGAGGGGATACAGAGGATTTTCCCGGAGCAGATCCCCGCTGTCGAGGATGGCGGCAAACTCGGTACTTCCCGCCGCGACGCTGACCATCAGCAGCCCCGCCAGCAGGGCGATGCCGCCGCTTCCCGTGATGAACAGGGCTTTGAATGCACCGTTCCGGGCTTCTTCGGATTTGTATTTGTAGGCCACCAGCAGAAAAGAGGTGATGCTGGTTCCTTCCCAGAAAATAAAGAGGGTGAGAATATCCCCGGCCAGGACCAGCCCCAGCATGGCGGCCATGAAGAGCAGAAGATAGCTGAAAAACCGCCAGACGCCGTCTTCTCCCTTGAAGTACTGACCGGCATAGATGACGATCAGGGTTCCGATAAAGGTGATGAGATAGGCAAACAGGGCGCTGAGGCTGTCCAGATACAGCACCAGATCGAGTCCCAGCGAGGGAAGCCAGGAAATGCGCCAGGTGAAGTCCGTTCCTTCCCGGAGTGCAGCAAAACAGGAAATCAGCCACAATAATGCGCCCAGGGGAAACAGCGCCATGATCCAGCTCAGGTGAGGGACCGTCAGGGGCCGTCGGATACCGGATTTACCATAGATCGTGACGAGCAGAGCTCCCGCCAGAGGAATCAGAATCGGAAGTGGCAACAGGTGTACAGACATCGTTTTCCATTTCAGGTGGTGATAAAAATTCAACCGCCTTTTAAAACAAATTACCTCCGGTTGTCTATATATTTTTCAGGGAATGACGTTTCAGGACGGCAGGAGAGATTTCTCCGGCTCAGAAAAAGCCGTGACAATCTTTTTTTGATGCTTATAAAAAGAACACTACGAGAATACATCAGCGAGGTACTCGCCATGAACAAAACAAATCATCGAAGAAACACCGCGAAGAATCCTAAAAACAGAACCCGCAAGCCGATCGCCCCCCTCTCCGATCTGCGAACCGGCATGGGACTTGCCGAACTGCGGCAGGGCTTTCTGGACAACCTGGTCTTCAGCCAGTGCCGGATTCCGACCCGGGCGTCCATCAGCGACATTTACATGGGGATGGCCTATACCATCCGGGATCGCCTGCTGCACCGATGGCTCAGCACAGCCGAAGCCTATTTTCAGCAGGATATACGGCTTGTCAGCTATCTCTCCGCAGAGTATCTTCCCGGTCCCCACCTCGGCAACAACCTCATCAACCTGGGTATTTATGAACTGGTCCGGGCCGCCACCGCCAGGGCCGGTTTCGATTTCCATGACATCCTGGATGCAGAAGTCGAACCCGGCCTGGGGAACGGCGGGCTGGGACGTCTGGCGGCCTGTTTCATGGATTCCCTGGCCACCATGGAAATTCCGGCCATCGGATACGGCATCCGCTACGAGTACGGCCTCTTCCGGCAGGAAATCAAGGATGGATGGCAGGTCGAGTATTCGGACCGGTGGCTCCACTACGACAACCCCTGGGAGATACACCGGCAGGGCGTCTCTTATCCCGTCAAACTCGGGGGGTATACCGAAACCGTCACCGGCAGCGACGGCCGTCCCCGGGTAGAATGGAAGCCGGAACGCATCGTCCGTGGCGTTGCCTATGATACCCCCATCCTGGGCTACCGGGTCAATACCGTCAATCTGCTCCGGCTCTGGCGTGCCGAAGCGGTCGATTCTTTCGATTTCGGCGCGTTCAACACCGGGGACTATTTCGGGGCTGTCCAGCAGAAAATGGCGTCGGAAAACATTACCAAGGTACTCTATCCCAACGATGAACAGATCAAGGGAAAGGAACTGCGCCTGGAACAGCAGTATTTCTTTGCTTCCTGTTCACTCCAGGACATGATCCGTATCCATACCCGCTTCCGGGGACTCGGCCTCGATACCTTCCACGAAAAATTCGTGATCCAGCTCAACGATACCCATCCGGCCATCGCCATACCTGAACTGATGCGGCTGCTGATCGATGAACACGGCATGGAATGGGATCAGGCATGGGATATTACCAGCAACACCTTTGCCTACACCAACCATACCCTGCTGCCCGAAGCACTGGAAAAATGGTCCGTGGATCTGCTGGGTCGCCTGCTGCCCCGGCATCTGGAGATCATCTACGAGATCAACTGGCGGTTTCTGGAAACGGTCCGCCTCCGGTTTCCCTGGGATAATGAGCGTCTCTCCCGCATGTCCCTGATCGAGGAACATCCCTGGAAGCAGGTTCGCATGGCGCACCTGGGCATGGTGGGCAGCTTTGCCATGAACGGTGTGGCCGCCCTTCACACGGAACTGCTCAAACATGATGTCATGAAGGATTTTTACGATCTGTGGCCGGAAAAGTTCAGCAACAAGACCAACGGCGTAACCCCCCGGCGGTGGATCGGGCTCAGCAATCCCATGCTTTCCGATCTGATTACCCGTCATATCGGCAACGGCTGGCTCAAAGACATGGACCGGCTCCGCAATCTGGAACCCCTTGCCGATGATCCCGAATTCCGCCGGCAGTGGTCTGCGGTGAAGCGGGCAAACAAGGAGGCGCTTGCCTTTATCATCGAGGACCGGTGCAATGTCGTGATCGATCCCGACAGCCTTTTCGACCTCCAGGTGAAGCGGTTCCACGAGTACAAGCGTCAGCACCTCAATCTCCTGCATATTATTACCCTCTATAACCGGATCAAGCAGAATCCGAAAATGACGGTGCTGCCCCGCACGTTCATTTTTGGCGGCAAGGCGGCCCCCAGCTATTATCTGGCGAAACTGATTATCCGCCTGATCAACGCGGTCGCCGACAAGGTCAATGATGATCCAGAACTGATGGGACGTCTTTCTGTTGTATTCTACAACAACTTCAATGTCCGCAACGGCCACTGGATTTATCCCGCCGCCGATCTTTCCGAGCAGATTTCCCTGGCCGGAATGGAGGCGTCGGGCACGGGAAACATGAAGTTTTCCATGAACGGCGCACTGACCATCGGCACACTGGACGGCGCCAATGTGGAAATCCGGGAAGAGGTGGGGGCGGAAAACTTCTTTCTCTTCGGCATGACGACGGAGGAGGTCCGGCAGGCAAAGGAGCGCGGCTACAGTCCCCGCGACTATTACGAATCCAACCGGGAACTGCGGCTGGCCATCGACCAGATCGCAGGCGGTTTTTTTTCCGGCGGCGATACCAGTCTGTTCCGCCCCCTGGTGGATCACCTGCTGTACAATGATACCTACATGGCGCTGGCCGATTATGCTGATTATATTGCCTGCCAGGAGGAGGTCGAACGGGCCTATCTGGACCGGGAGCGGTGGGTTCGCATGTCCATCCTGAACACGGCCCGGATGAGCAAGTTTTCCTCGGACCGGTCGATCCGGGAATACTGCGAGGATATCTGGCAGATCAAGCCGGTTCCGGTGGGAATAAAAAATGGGATAATGTAAAGCTGCCGCTGGTCTGAAACGGAAGGCGTCTGGTGTGTGTCCAGCCTGACGCTTGCCGGAAAAAACTGTTTTTCTTGACCGATGGCTGTAGTCTATGGTGCAGATAATTTCATGGTGTCAAGAGAGCCGCAGACGAGTGTTTTTTTATCAAGTGGGAGGTTTTATCATGATTACCAGGGAAACTGTTAAAAGAGAAATTGATCATGTACGAGAAGATCATCTGGAGCTTCTGTACAAGATCATCAAGGCATTTGAGGCGGAACCGGTTCGCCAGGAACGGAAGGAGCCGGTGAAAAGCTGGACGGAATTCGTTGAGGAAACCTATGGAAGTATGGCGGATCATCCCATCAGCAGAGGAGAGCAGGGTATTTTTGAGATCAGGGAAGAGTTCTGATGCGGTTTCTGCTGGATACAAACGTCTGCATTCGGTATCTGAACGGACGCTCGAAGCGCATTCGCAAACAAGTTGACTCTCTCTCTTTCCAGGAAATATGTCTCTGTTCTGTTGTGAAAACGGAACTGATATATGGTGCGATGAAAAGCGGCAATCCCTTGAAAAATCTCGAACGGCTTGACAATTTCACCGAATATCTTTTTTCGTTTCCCTTTGATGATACAGCGGCTGAAATCTATGGCAGGATCCGGTGTCAACTGGAAATGAATGGAAGGCCGATTGGTCCGAATGATCTGATGATCGGCGCAATTGCTTTGGCCAATGAGGTGACGCTGGTTACGCACAATACCAGGGAATTCAGCAGAATTGAAAATCTGATGCTCCAGGATTGGGAGTCATAGCAGGAGAGTGAAAACCATTATCTGTAAGAAACTTCGTTTCATACAGTGGAACCATCCTGAATGTTCATTCCAGTCTGCTTGACCTTGGCGACGGCTGCGACTTGATATGCACATCCCGCTGGGGAAAGGGTATTTCAATGCCGTGTTCCGCAAAACTGTCCCAGATGGCAAGGCGCACGGCGCTGCTGACATTGGATATTCCGTTCTCCGGATCACCGATCCAGATCCGGAGTTCCAGATCAACAGAGCTGTCACCGAAATTCTTCAACTGACATACCGGCCCCGGCGGGCTCAGTACCCGTTTGATGCCGCCCGCCGCCGCCACCATCAGATCCATTGCCCTGCGGACATCCGCGCTGTAGGAGACCCCCACCCCGATTTTCAGCCGGACCAGCTTGTCCGAGTAGGACCAGTTGATCACCTGCTGGGTAATCAGATCTTCATTGGGAATCAGATACTCAAAGCCATCCCGGGTGACCACCGATACATACCGGGCCCCCAGCGAGTGAATCCGCCCGTAGCTGTCGCCGACTTCGATCACATCCCCCGGCTTGATGGATTTGTCCAGCAGCAGAATCACGCCGCTGATCAGATTCGATACCACCTTCTGCAGACCGAAACCGACGCCGACACCGATGGCACCGCCGATGAAGGCGAATGCCGACAGATCGATCCCCAGCGTGCCCAGGGCCACGATCACCGCGAGGGTCAGGAGGGTGACCTTCAGGGCCTTGGTCAGCAGCACCTGCACCGACGGCGTCAGATCCTCGAAACTCATCAGCCGTTTTTCCAGCATTCCCGATGCGCTGAAGGCCAGTTTCAGCAGGATGGCCAGGATAATGACGCCCTTGATCAGAAGCAGCAGGGAAATACGCACATCGCCCAGGGTGATGGCCATCCGGTCCATCAACTCGATCATGGGTCCGAGCAGATTGAGAATATGCAGCGCCGCCGCCGACCAGGCCAGAATGGAGATCAGCCGGGTAAGATTGGAGTCCCGCAGCAGCGAAGTGGAAAACCGGATGATGACCCAGGCGGTGAGAAGGCTGGAGAGGGTATCGATGAGGAGGCCGGAACTCCCGTACCGGATCGCGATAACATAGCCCAGCCGGAGAAAGAAAACGGCCAGAAGGAACGGAAGCAGGG
>JBEPXL010000215.1:0-6161 GCA_041641935.1 Desulfobacteraceae bacterium
AAAGGATTTTTCCATGACAAACCAGCATTTTTCCCGGCCCTGCCGCTTCCGGCGCATTCTGCGCAGCGGGCTGCTGTCGTTTCTCCTGCTGTCGCTTCTCTGTTCCTGTTCGGATGTGGACTGGTTCGGCAATCCCTTCAACGGCAAGGAAGAGGATGAAGACAGACCGGAGATCGTGAGAAGGGAAAATGATACGGAACAGCCGGATGATGAATCATCCCCGGATATCGAGATCGAGATTGACAATACATACGGGGTTCGCGATCAACCGGCATCCGGCCGGCGGGTGCAATCCCCCCCCAGGGACAGACAACAACCGAAGGGGGATCGTTCTGTTCCGGCCCGGGATGACGATGATGAGATGATCCGGGCGCTCCGGCAGGAACTGGCGCTTTTGTCGGAAGAGATGGAGCGGAAAGTGAATACGCTGTCGGAGAGACTGCAGCAGGGGCGGGGACCGGCGCAGCAGAACCGGCAGAGAAATCGTTCTGCAGAGCCGCCGGACTGGCTCCGGGATGTACTGGAACTGGAAAACCGGATCGATCAGCTCGAAGCCCGGCTCACCCGGATGCAGACCGAAAACCGGGAATACCTGGAACAGCTGCGCCGCATCATCCAGCAGCAGCAGACGCTGATTGCCAAGGTGGAGACGCTGAACCGGACATCAGAAAAAGACGGGAAGACCGCTTTGACACCCGAGGAGATTCTGATTCTCAATCACCAGACCCTCTATCTCAACGATCCGTATAAACTCTTCAAGGGTCAGGTGCTGATCAATCTGATGGCGGTCCGGAAAGGGGTTGCACGGGGAGAGGGAAACGCCACCTTCGATCTGACGCTTCCGCCCCTCGGCTATATTCACTGGGACCGGGTGGCGGTGGGCGACCGCCGCATTCTCTATTTCAACGGCAGTACCTATCTGTTCGATCTTCACGACATCAGCGTCACCAACAAATCCGCCGTTATTTCCGTTACCCGGCAGATGTAGCAGACCGGCAGCGGAGAACCATCCGCCGCCGGCACACCGGACGGTTTCCGTCACACCCCTCTGATGCGGGCGAACTCTTCTTTATAGACCTTGTAAAACATGTCATTGTCGTTGATGCCGTGCTCGATTACCTTCTCCAGCATTCCCGTATCGCTCAGGTTGATGATGAGGTTGACGCTTTTGTGGAATGCCTGCATGTTGTCTCCGGTCCGGAAACGGTTTGTCAGCAGGGCCACGAACATGTTCCGGCGAACGAACATGTTGAGCTGGCTCAGGTACTTCATCACATGGTTCATGTCCGGATCACGGGTTCCGAACATTTCGTTGAGGATCACCAGATGGAAATCATTGAAACGCATCTGCTTCAGGGCTTCCCGGGGCGACTGTGCTTCAAAGATGTGGTAGTCCATCCCCTCCACGCTCTTGCGTATCCGGGCGCGGATGTCCGGCTCGGATTCACAGATCATGGCGAGTCTGGCGCCCTCCTCCAGAAACTGAAACGGATTTTCCGGCGCTTCATCGTCCTGCTCGTCGGCCCCGGCCGGCGGTGCCGCATTGGTCGCCGGCTTTTTCGAAGCCGCCGGTTCCGCCGGCTTACGTTTTGCTTTCGGCGCCGAATTCTGCGGATTGACGGAAATTTTTTCCTTGCAGCCGGGACAGTTGATGGAAAACGTCTTTCCCCTGGGAACCTTCTCATCCGGTATCTTTACGGTTTTACCGCATTCTTTGCAGGTAATATCCATTATACCATCTCCAGATTTGCAATATCGGTGGTGGCCTCACCGCGTTTGCTCTTGACCGTGTCAACACCCCGGCCGACGAACGCCTTGCGGGTACAGTAGCCCATCGCCGTCTCCTCGGTGATCAGCCCTTTTTCATACAACTGGACAATGTAGTCATCAAAGGTCATCATGCCAAAGGCGTGGCTGGCCTGCTGGATCTCGTAAAAGGTCTTTCCTTCACTTTCGCCGTTCAGAATCGCGTCCTGCACCCGCAGATTGCTGCCGATCACGTCGAAGGCGGCGACCCGGCCGCCCCCCACCTTGGGCAGAAGACGCTGACAGACAATCCATCGGACGGTGCCGGACAGCCGCATCCGGATCTGCTTCTCCTCCTCGATGGTAAACATGCCGAGGATACGCTCGATACTCTGTCCGGCCGTCACGGTATGGAGGGTGCTGAGCACCAGATGCCCTGTTTCGGCGGCACTCAGCCCGATCTCCACCGTCTCCCGGTCCCGCATCTCACCGACCAGGATGATCTTGGGAGCCTGCCGCAGGGCGGCCCGGAGACCGCTGGAAAAGGCGTCGAAGTCGGCGCCGAGTTCCCGCTGGTTAAAGGTCGCCTTCTTGTGGGGATGGGAAAACTCGACCGGATCCTCCAGGGTCACCACATGGACCGCCTTGCTTTCGTTGACCGAATTGAGGACCGCTGCAAGGGATGTCGATTTACCGCTGCCGGTGGAGCCGGTGACAAAAATGATGCCGTTCTTCTGGTCCGCCATATCGACGAAGGCTTTGGGAAGATTCAGGTCGGTAATGGTGGGAATTTTGGTTTCCAGCTTACGCAGAACAACGGAGTACATGCCCCGCTGGGAAAAAATATTGACACGGAACCGGGCCTTGCCCGGCAGGGCGTATGCCAGGTCGCAGGAGCCTTCCCGAATCAGAATCTCGGTCAGGCGGCGGTCCCGGTTGATCAGGTTGAGGGCCAGGATTTCCGTCTGGAACGGGGTCAGTTCCTCGAAGGCCGGTTCTGTGTCCACGCTGGTCAACTGTCCTGATGTCTCGACCTGAAGCGGTTTGCCCACCGTGATATTCAGATCGGATATATTGCCATAGGCATCGAGCATACGGGTCAGAATATAATCTAATTCTTGTTTTCTCATAGTTCCCTCTTACGCTGTCCCTGCTTCTGCCCGGCTCCCCGGACCATCGGTGAGGAAGGACGGGGAATCCGGTGCGGGACTTTTCTCAGGCGTCCGTAAAATCGGATGGCGGATTCTTGAGAAAGGGCCGGAACCGACTCTTTTCATTGCACTTCATATAACCATCCTCCGCGCTGATCTTTTTTTGCTCCATCAGCTGCATAATGGCATCATCCATCAGCTGCATGCCGTATTTCCGGCCGGTCTGGATCATGGAGTTGATCTGGTAGGTTTTGTTTTCCCGGACCAGGTTCCGGACCGCCGGTGTGGCGATAAGCACTTCCAGGGCGGCCACCCGGCCTTTTTTGTCGGTCCGCTTGAACAGACTCTGACAGATGACGGCCCGGATACCATCGGCCAGGGTGGACCGGATCTGGGCCTGCTGGTTGGCGGGAAAGACCTCGATGACACGGTCCACGGTCTTTGCGGCGCTGTTGGTGTGAAGCGTTCCGAAGACAAGGTGACCGGTGGAGGCCGCCTCGACCGCAAGGGAGATGGTCTCCAGGTCACGCATTTCACCGACCAGAATAATATCCGGGTCCTCCCGCAGGGCGCCTTTCAGCGCCGCTGTAAAACTGTCGGTATGGGTTCCGACTTCCCGGTGGTTGACGATACATCCCTGGCTGGTGTGAACAAACTCGATGGGGTCTTCAATGGTCAGAATATGATCTTTCCGGGTCCGGTTCGCCTCATCGATAATGGCCGCCAGGGTGGTTGATTTACCGCTGCCGGTCGGCCCGGTCACCAGCACAAGTCCACGGGGAAGATTGGCCAGTTTGGCGACGACCGGCGGCAGTCCGAGCTGGTCCACGGTCATGATATTGCTCGGGATTTCACGGAAGACCGCCGCGCAGCCGTTCTTCTGCATGAAAAAGTTCGCCCGGTACCGGGCAAGCCCCGGAATTTCGTATCCAAAGTCAATGTCGCCGGTTTCCTCGAAAATTTTCACCTTCTCTTCAGAGGTGATTTCATAGAGCATCGACTTGAGATCATCATTGTTCAGCACCTTGTACTTTACGCGCTCGATTTCCCCGCGCAACCGGAGCGCCGGCGGCTGTCCGGAGACCAGATGGAGGTCGGAGGCTCCCTGGTCGTTCATCAACTTGAAAAAAGCATCAATTTTCGCCATCTTTTTCCCTCAAGTATTGCGTTATACAGACCGCACGGAACATGCGGTCCCAAGGCCGACGGAAGGAAGGCGCAGGGAAAAGCCCCGGCGGAACCGCTTTCCGCCGGGCAGAGAGACTACGCCCTGCCATTGTTTTCCTGTATGTCGATTATAGCAGAGAATTGCCCATGATAAACAGGGTTTTGACCAAAAATTCCTGCAGAAAGATGATCGCCAGAAAGACGACAATCGGTGAGAAATCGATCCCGCCGAAACTGACCGGCAGAAAGCGGCGAATCCGGTCCATCACCGGATCGGTGATATTGTAGATAATCCGGACGATCGGGTTGGCGGGATCCGGATTGACCCAGGAGAGAATGGCACGGGCAATCACGATCCACATATAGAAATTCAGAACAATTTGAAGCACCTTTGCCAGCGCCATCAGGAAATTTCCGATGATAAACATAAGTCCGTACCCTTTTTCGTAATTTACAGGATTGAGATGAGGATGTAAGCCGCTGAAGTCTGTATCTGTTACATTTCTGGAATTTAAAGAGAATTGAAAAAGAAGTCAACCCTTTCATACCGCTTCCCGCAGCACGGCCGGGAATCGTGCGACGGTCTTTTGAAGCATATCGCGGAAGCCCTGTCTGCAATTCCGGCATCAGCCTGTTCCGGAACCCATATACCGTTTCCAGTTTTCCACCACCACCTGTTTCAGGTGGCGGAAGCGCTCTTCGTCCACCTGCGCCGGCCGTTCCCGCAGGCTCAGTTTATGGCCCACGGACCGGTAGATCAGATACGCCTTCCGGAGAAAATAGGCGGCGGTTTCATCGATCACGCCCGCGTCCAGCAGGGTCCCGATCAGACGGACATTGTCGGTCCAGGTCAGCAGGTCCGGATGGCGGCGGGCGTACCGCAGCACCAGATACTGCACCAGAAATTCAATATCCACCATGCCGCCGGCTCCCTGCTTCAGGTCGAAGACCCCCGGCCCTGTCCGGAGAAGTTCCTTTCGCATCCGGTTCCGCATCTTCCGGATCTCCTCCCGGAGCAATGCAGGTTCCCGATGCTGCCCCAGAACCTCCCGGCGGATTTCCTGAAACCTCTCCATCAGCCGCTGATCTCCGGCAAGGGGACGGGCCCGGACAAGCGCCTGTTTCTCCCAGGTCCATGCCTCTTCCATCTGATAGGTCCGGAAGGCGTCCACCGGGCAGACCAGCATTCCGGAACTTCCGCTGGGCCGGAGCCGCATGTCCGCCTCGTAGAGGGTTCCGGTCGAGGTATGGGCGGTCAGGATATGGACCACCCGCTGTCCCAGCCGGGCGAAAAAGGAACCGCTGTCGATGGTGCGCCGTCCGCCTTCGGTATCGTCTCCGGTTCCGGAGTGGAGAAACACCAGATCCAGATCGGAACTGTAGCCGAGTTCCAGCCCCCCGAGCTTGCCGTAGGCGATGACCACAAACCCGCGCTCACAGGGGGTGGTATCGGGATAGCAGACCGGTGTGCCGTAGGTGGCCACCAGATGGCGCCATGCCAGCTCCACCACCTCGTTCAGCACCGTCTCGGCGATATCCGACAGGTGATCACTCACCCGCATCAGGGGGATGGCGTCGGTAATATCGGCCGCCGCGACCCGCAGTGTGTTGATCTGCCGGAAAATCCGGAGGACATCCATCTGCTGCTCCAGGTCATCGGGATCGATGGCCGACAGCCGCTCCCGGATTTCCGTTTCCAGATCCGACCGTTCCGGCGGCCGGTACAGGGTCCGGGGATCCAGAAGTTCATCCAGCAGCACCGGGTGACGGGTCAGAAAGGTCAGAATCCAGGCGCTGGTATCTGCCAGCCGGACCAGATGGTTCAGGGCATCGGGATGTTCCAGAAGCAGGGAAACATAGCTGGTACGCCGCCGGATGGTCCGGACCAGATTCAGCACCCGCTCCAGAACCGTTTCCGGCTGTTCGGCACCGCCGATTTTTTCGATCAGCCGCGGCATCAGCCGGTTGATGCGGTTCCGTCCTTCGCTGCTGACCGGCCGGGACGACAGAACCTCCTGAAATTCCGCCAGACGCCGGAATACCGTATCCGGGTCTTCATACCCCGCCTCCAGAAGGAGCTCCCGGCGCTCCGGATCA
>JBEPXL010000216.1:0-6155 GCA_041641935.1 Desulfobacteraceae bacterium
CCGGGCGTCCAGACGTTCCACCGCCTCCAGATCCGCATACCGGCGTTCCTTCAGCGAAATGATTTCCCCCCGCACCTGCCGGAGCGCCGCCAGTCCTTTGACAAAATCGTCCACCGCGTCCAGAAAGGTGGGCTGAAGTTTTTCCAGCAGATCGTCCACCCGTCCGGAAATTTCGGCTGTTGATTCGGCGGCGGCTTTTTTCATCCGCACGACCTTTTCAAATGCCTCCACAGCCGAAGAGGCGGCCGCCTTGATCTCCAGAAGAACCGACTTGAGATCAAAGGCTTCCTCATGACCGACCCAGAAATAGGCATCGGCAATGTCCCCGGCCTTTTTGACCATATCCACATAGAGGGCCGCGTAGGGTTCCTCCCGGTCGATCAGCCGGAGAAGTTCCGTACATTCGGCCATGCACCGTACAATATCGGGATTGCCCACCTTGAAAAGATAGGCGTCACTCTGGTCGGAAACGGCGTAATCGCTGCTGACGTAGGGGGTCTGCCAGACCTGGATGACATGATGCCGGGCCGGTTCTCCGGCGGCCCGGAAGAGGATCATTTCACCATTGTCGAACTGGGAAAAACCGTTGCAGGGGAGAGGTGTCGCCACTGCCTGTTCAATGATGTTGTAGGGAAGCAGGAGGTAATCACCGGATTCCGGATGGTAAAAGACATACAGGAAGTCTTCCCCGTTGGGGGAGGCGATCCGGCTTTCGAACATCATCCCGTCCCGGCCTGTCTCGAACCGCTTCAGTTCTCCGGTCTGGAGATAATAGCCGCCGGAGAAGATCAGCCCCTGGTCGTCGGGCAGGCGGACACAGGCGTCGGCGATTTCATCAACCCGGACCACGGTTTCGGTCTTTCCGTTGAAGATGAAATACCGGGTCTGTTCTTCCTGGTAGGGTTTGATTCTGGCCAGCACCAGGTGGCCCATCACTGCATAATGAATTTCCGCGTCGTCCAGGGTCTGGTCCGGGTTTTCCACCGGTTCGGTATAGATCCCCTGACCGGTTTCGGTGTTGTCTTCCACCTTGAAGGTAATGTCGCCGCCCACCGCCTCCACAAAGACACGGTCGGCAATGGCGATATGGGGATGGCGGCCGGTCCGGTGGTCGTCCCGGGTGGTGCGGGTCCACTGGAAATCATGCTGGGGAGGATACCGGAATTCATGTTCGCTCCGGTTGTCCACGTAGACGATGCCGTCTTTCTCGATCGCCCACTTGAAGACCTTGATATCCGAGGTCCGCTTTCCTACCCGGAAGACCATGTACAGGTGGGGACCGATGACCGAAAACTTGGCAAACCGGGTCTCCTTGTAATACCGGTACAGTTCCTTGAAAACTTCCGGAAACCGGCCGGTCCGGAGAATATCCGGTGAGCGTTCCCGGAAGGTGTGCTCTTCATGGTCGTAGATCGCAAAGACATCGGACAGATGGGTTTCGGACCGGAGGCCCACAAAGACATTGTATCCGAAGATAAAGCCGCTGTTCGGGGGGATCGGAACCATATCCCGGGGGATACAGTTGTTGGGGGTGGTGACCCGGTCCGTGGCGATGAGTTTCTGCTCGATGGCCCCGAAGATGTCCCGGCGGGACTGGTTGAGGCGGTCCAGCCGGGACCGGAGTTCCCTGCCGTGCCCCTGCAGCCGCTTCCGGATAATGTCATAGGTTCCGCCGTCAATGGCGGCGCCGGTCTCTTTTTCTTCCCGAACCGCTTCGCCATCGGCCATGACCTACTCCTTTTCTGTCTTTGAAATGTCCATGTTCCGGTTCAGTAACTGTTTCTGCACCTGCTGACCGGCCATGCCGGACCGTTCAGCCAGGGCCAGCAGTTCATAAATTTTTCCCCGCTCATCGCCGTCCGTCACCCTGGAGATCATCCGGGTCAGGGCGGCTGAAACGGTCAGATTCTTCACATCTTCCGGGGATACCATGAACTGGCTGAAAAACCGCTGGAACTGGGTCTGGAAATAGGCCGGATCGGCATTGAAAAAGGTATCTTTCACATCCCGCAGGGTTTTGCTGTTGTCAACATACCGGTCCACCGCCTTGCCGCCGGTGACGGCTCCGACGATCCGGTCGAAAAAGGCCGTCTCGCCGCCGACAATATCCACCTTCGCGGTCCTGAGCGCCTGCCCCAGCACCTCGGACTGGTGGCGGGCCAGGGTATCCCGCATCCGGATTTCAGCCAGTTCAATTTCCCGTTCCTTGTCCAGCCGGAGCCGGAATTCCTCATGCTCCCGTCCGACCCCGTCCATCAGTTTGATGGCGTTGGCCTTCTCCTCGATCCCCTTTGCCTCGGACTGGAATTTCATCGCCAGCACCCGCGCTTCGGCAGTTCCTTTCTGTTCCAGTACCTTGGCCTGGACAGCTCCCTCTTTTTCCAGCGCTTCGGCCCGGGCATTCATCACCCGCACATCGCTCAGGCCCTGGGCCGCCTTTTCCTGGGCATCGGCATCGGCCATCAGTTTCTTGGCAGCCGCCTCTTTTTCGGAGCGGCGGAAGAAGGTGGCGGCTTCAATATCAGACTGCTCGGACGCAAAGGAGGCCGACGTCTTGGATGCCTCCGCCGCTTTGACTTTCCGCACCATATCCTCTTCGGCCTTGAGTTCCGCCACCCGCCGGGCCGCCTCGGCTTCCTTCACCGCGATCAGTTCGGCTTCCTGGGCCATCCGTTCTGCCTGGATCATGGCCACCCGTTTTTCCCGGTCGGCCCCGGCGACGGCTTCGGTGTCCTTGATCCGTTCCTGCTCCTCGACCACCGTCCGTTCGAGTTTGACCCGCTCCCGGATGACGTCCTGAATGTTTTTCCGTTCCACTTCCACGGCCTTGTCCCGTTCGATCTGGCTCAGGGTCACCACCCGTTCCCGCTCGGTGGCCTCGATCATCCGGTCTTTTTCCAGCCGTTCGGATTCAATGGCTTCGGTCCGTTCCTTGTTTTTCCGGGCCACGGTAATCTGCCGTTCCTTGTTCTCTTCAGCGATCCGGGTCTCTTCTTCGGCGATGATCCGTGCCCGATCCGACTTGAGTTTTTCTTCGTGGAGAATCTTCTGGGTTTCGGCTTCCTCCCGCGCCTTCATGGTATCCACTTCGCGCTTCTGGCGGCTTTCGGCCTCGGCCAGCTGCCGGTTCAGTTCCAGAATCGCCTCCCGGGCCTCCACATTCTGCTGGGTGATGATCTTCTCCCGCTTCTGATTGATCTGATTGGCCAGAACTTTTTCATCGGAGGTGAGATCCGTGATCTTCTTGATGCCCTGGGAATCGAGGATGTTGTCGGGATTGAGCATGTCCAGCGGGGTCTGTTCCAGATAATCGATGGCGGCATCATCGAGGACAAAGCCGTTGAGGTCCGTGCCGATGACCTTGAGAATCTGCTCCTTGAACTGCTCGCGGGAAATGTAGAGGTCCACGAAGTCGAAGTGCTTGCCCACCGTCTTGAGGGCCTCGGAGAATTTGGCCTCGAACAGTTCCTGCAGCGTCTCATGGTGGGAAGCCCGTTCACACCCGATGGACTGGGCCACTTTCAGTACGTCCTGTTCGGTCTTGTTGACCCGGACGAAGAAGGCGACCTTGATGTCGGCCCGCATGTTGTCCTTGCAGATCAGCCCCTCCCGTCCCCGCCGGTCGATGGTCACCTGCTTGATGGAAATGTCCAGCAGTTCGGCCCGGTGGAGAATCGGAATGACGATGGTTCCTGCAAAGTCGACCCGGGTGTCGCCGATGCCGTTGCGCACCAGGGCCTTTCCCTGTTCCACCTTCCGGTAGAACCGGGCGAACATCGCCAGGACGCCGAAGATGATGATGACAATGAAGAAAATCGTTGTCACGCTCAAGCCTGTCAGAAAACCCATGCTGTCTCTCCCCTGTTAGGATTGATTTTCATATTGATCGACGAGGTAGATGCCGGTTTCCCTGTCCTCGTCGTACACCAGCGCTTTTTCGCCCTTGATCAGGATCACCCCTTCGGGCGTCCGGGCCTGCACCACAATGGGGGCGCCGCGGGTTTCGATGGAGATTCTGCCGAATGCGGGGGTGACTTCACTGGTCACCACCGTTCCCACCCGATACAGAATCTGCTGATCCTCGGTATTGCGGGCCGAGATGGGACCCATAAAACGGATCACCAGACGGACCAGACCGACGGTGATGCCGAAACTGATGACAAGATTGAGAAGGAGCAGAAGGGTTCCCCACAAGACCGAACCGTGTGGATTGAGATAGTAGTTGGTCAGCATTGAAAAACACCAGGCCGAAAGGACCATGATGCTGATCACCGCCATGAAGGGAACTTCACCGATGTTGAGGGTGTTGAGAACTGCGGAGAAAAAGCCGCCGCCGTCCTCCACGTCGAGGTCGAAATCCGGAACCCATTCCGCATCGGCGGCCCCGAGGATGACGGCGAGCCAGTAGAAAACCAGAAGAACCATCAGGAGGGTAAAGGGAAGGTTGAACGGGGATACCGCTGCGATCAAAAAATCGGTCATACGATTCTCCTCTGATGTTCTTCCGGCGGACGGGCGGAGAAGGAAGATCAGCGGGAGAGCATGGCCCGCATCATATCGCCTGCATTTTCAGCATGATCGGCGATGGCACCGAGAATTTCTGCAAGGCGGACCATATGAAATACGGTGACGGCGTCGGCGACGGTATGAAAGATTTTCCGCTTGACCAGATCTTCCGCCTTGTCCGCTTCATTCTCCTGCTTGCGGATGTTCAGGATAATATCCTTGACCACCTTCCGCTGTTTGTCCGAATAGTTTTTGAAATATGTTCTCGCTTCGGCCACCATCTGGCTCAGTTCTTCCACCGGGTCGATGACCGAGTCGATCAGCAGAAAGAAATCCTTCTGCAGTGCTTCGGGAATGCCGGGCTGTTCCCGGTAGGATATCCAGTCGAGTACATCTTCAAGAGAATCCAGCACCTGATCCTGTTCCCTTAAATACCGGAACAGCTGGAATTTGTCCACCGGTAACAGCGTTCCCACCGGAAGATGGCCCCGGATGCGCCGTTTGATGGCATCCGCCTCATTTTCCATGCGGGTGACTTCCGCCCGCAGTTCTTCAAAGGACTCGCAGTTATGGACAATATGACATTCGATGGCATGTTGAAACACCCATGCGCATTCCTTCACTTTTTCCGCATGTTCCTGGAGGCCATCGAAGGGAGAGGTGATAAAAAGAGAGAGAAAGGGGATACGCATCAAGACACTCCTTTGCAGATATACGTCCTGTGGTTTACAGTATAACCCGGAAGATCAGAAAAATGGCCATGCTGGTAAGGGCCGCCGCCGGAACCGTCAGAACCCAGTAGATCATGATCTGAAGGATGATCCGGAGATTGACCGCTTCCAGACCGTGGGCCAGTCCGACACCCATGACACCGCCGACGGCGGCATGGGTGGTGGAAACCGGCAGCCCCAGTTTGGATGCCAGCAGCACGGTTGTCGCTGCCGAAAAATCGACTGAAAAGCCCCTGGTGTTGGTCAGGGTTGTAATCCGGGTTCCGATGGTCTCCATCACCCGGTGTCCGGCCATGGCAATCCCCGCCGCAATGCCCACACCGCCGAACAGCAGCAGAAAGATCGGAACCGGTACGGTCGCCCCGACACTTCCGGTCTTGACCAGAAAATAGATCACCGCCAGCGGTCCGATGGCATTGGCCACATCATTGGCGCCCTGTGCCAGCGCCACATAACAGGATGTGCCGATCTGGATACGCCGGAAAATCTCTTCCGGATCATCCGTTCCCTTTTTCCCGAACATGCGTTTCATCAGCATCATCCCGGCAATCCCGATGATCGCTGCCAGAATAAAAGCGAGGAACAGCGCAAGCGCAGGCGGCAGCGACAGGGTTTTGCCCAGCGGCGTTTTGAACAGGAAGGAAAGGACAATGATGAAACAGGCCAGACCGATAAAGACCGGTGACAGTTGCAGCGCCCTGAGAAAAGAATTCTTGTGGGTCAGCACCAGCCGGACGATCAGCTTGAACATGGCCCAGGCGATCAGGAGGCTGAAGACCGGTGAAATGACCCAGCTGGCCACCACCGCCGAAAGTCTGCCCCAGTTGATCACGGAAACCCCACCCGCCATGATGCCGAACCCGATCATTGCCCCAACGATTGAGTGGGTGGTGGAGACCGGCAGGGACTTCCAGGTGG
>JBEPXL010000217.1:0-6144 GCA_041641935.1 Desulfobacteraceae bacterium
TGCCTGATAGGTATCGAGCTGACGCTGGCGCTTGTCATCATCCAGCGTGATGAGAAGCTGATCTTCTTTCACCGGGGCCGACTCTTCAAAATGGATGCCCTCCACAATGCCATCTATCTCCGGCTGAATCTCCACCGTTTCCGGTGATTCGAGAGAACCGATCCCCTGCACCGTTTCCGCCAGGGTTTTCTGTTCGACCGCCACCACATCGACACGGGTCGCCTGGGTCTGCTGTTTCTGTTGTTTCTCTTCTCCGCAGCCGGTTACGAGGAAGGGCAGCAGAAGGAAGAGAATGAAATGAATGGGTATATTCATAAGGATGTCCTGTATGTTGCGGAATGTGTTTTTGAACCTTGTTGCAATACTACATCATAACCATCAGGAGGAGAAAATGAAATGGGGTAAAATCAGTATGTTTTGTATTGGGCAAAAGTGGAGAGAACCTTGAAGATTTTCAATATCCGGTTTTTCAGCGTTTTTTGCAGACGGATGTTCTGAGAGTAAGACAATTGACTTCCCCTGCGCCGGGGTGCTACAGGTAGGACTCTGTGCTGATATGAAATGCTGAAAATGAGGATGGAGGATGTATGGTTTCTGAAAGACTTACCCATGCGGGAGTTGTTCCGTATCTGCGGAAGGATGGTCAGATATACACGGTGATCATTACCAGCAAGGCCGGACAATGGATTTTCCCCAAGGGGAGGATCGATCCGGGTATGACGGCTCCGGAGGCGGCGGAAGTGGAGGCGTTTGAAGAGGCGGGGCTGAAGGGGACAGTGAAACCGGAACCGGTGGGGCTGTACATACAGCCGAAAAACCAGTGGGGCGATGAAACACCGGTGGAAATGTATCTGATGGCGGTGGAAGAGGTTCTGGATGACTGGCAGGAGTCGGGATGGCGGAAGCGGGAGATTCTGCCGCTGGCGGAGGCGAAGATGAAGGTGTGGGAAATTTTGCGGGAGATTGTGGAAAAAGCCGGGAAAAGCCTGCAGTGATCCTCTTCCTGTTCTTTCGTGGATACAAAAGGTGATGTATCATGTTTGACAATACAGAAGACTTGCTGGCGCAGAGCAGGTTAGGCGAAGACTCCCGTCTGGAACTGAAACAGGTGACCTTCCGCAGAAAGCGGATTTCGGGACCGCATCCTGACGGTCTGGCGGACGAGATTGCCGCTTTTGCAAACAGCGCAGGCGGTGTGATTGTTCTTGGTATCGACGAAGAAACAGGGAAGCCCCACGGGATGAACATCGAAGAATTAACTGCTCTGGAACATTGGCTCCTGGGGGTGTGCAATGACCGGATCAAACCGCCGCCGCTGTGCCGTATCGAGAAACTGGAATTACCGGACGCTGCGGGTACTCCCGTACCTGTGCTGAAGATGGACATACCGCGAAGTTTGTATGTACACGAAAGTCCGAACGGACATTTTCATCGAATCGGCAGCAGCAAACGCAAAATGTCTACAGATTACATCATTCGTCTGGGGCAGCAGCGCAGCCAGACACGGTTGATCCGCTTTGACGAACAACCCGTCATGTCAGCCCCGCTGGAGACCCTTGATCCGGCCCTGTATGAACGCTTCCGGACCTCCCGGACGCGGGACGAAGGGCTGAGCTTGCTTCAAAAGCTCGGATTGATCGCCCGTGATGTGGATGGAGTTTTTCATCCCTCCGTGGCCGGTATTCTGACGGCATGCCGTGAACCCCGCGACTGGATGCCGAATGCCTTCATTCAGGCGGTGGCCTATCGCGGGACAACGCCGGTTGTCAACCGGAGGCTGCCTTATCAACTCGACGCACGGGATATTTCCGGTCCTCTGGATGAGCAGGTCCGGGAATCCTGTCGTTTTGTGGCGAGAAACATGAAAGTGGCCGGCATCAAGGATCAGGGCCGGCTGGATATTCCGCAGTATGATCTGACGGCTGTATTCGAGGCGGTGGTTAATGCCGTTGCGCATCGGGATTATGCCGTTTATGGTTCGAAAGTCCGGTTGAAAATGTTTGCGGATCGTCTGGAAATCTATTCTCCGGGGAGCATCCCGAATACCATGACCGTTGAAAGCCTCATGTATCGCCAGTCCTCCCGCAATGAAACATTGACCAGTCTGCTGGCCAAATGTCCTGTACCCTCAGACATCGAATGGATCAATACCGACCGCCGCACGCTTATGGACAAGCGCGGGGAAGGGGTTCGGATTATCCTGGAAAACAGCGAGCGTCTTTCCGGCAAAGAACCTGTCTACCGGCTGATCGATGATGCTGAACTGTTATTGACGATTTTTTCTGCTTCCGGGGAGCCGGCGGGGGGATGATTGATTTTTCAATGAGGATTCAGAAAGCTGATGAAACCCCGGTGGAAATGTACCTGATGGAGGTGGAAGAGGTGCTGGAGGACTGGCAGGAGTCGGGATGGCGGAAGCGGGAGATTCTGCCGCTGGCGGAGGCGAAGTTAAAGGTGCGGGGGGAATTTTAAGAGGGATTGCGGAGGGGAAATCTTAAAAAATGAGGGGAGGGCGAAGAAGATTTCGCTATGCAGTATCAGTTCACGTGTTTTTTCTTCAGAGAAGTTCATCTTTCTGACAAGATTGACGCAAACTTCATTGATGATCTGCGTGCTGACTGTTATTGCAGTGCCTGCCTTTTGAATCACTTCTTTAGCGGCACGTGACTTATCACTTTCTTCTGTTTCCAGAAATGCATACAGCCAGATGTTTGAATCAATGAGACAAATTTGATCAGTATCATCTGATTCGATCATATATTTCTTCTCTTTTAAGGGGTTTAAACTCAGAAGCTTTCAGTGGAGATTTCATTAGTTCATCTATTATGTCGACAGTCGGCTCTTCTGTATCCTCTGACAGCAATATAACCCTCACATTTGCTGTTAAATTTTTTCTGTATTTTTCAGGAATTTCAATAATTCCATCTTTAATTTTAGTGTGGAATTCAACAGTATACATTTTTTACCTCACCACAAGAAATCGGCGGAAATTTATGTTCTATCCTGGTATGCTACGTCAACCAGAATGTTGCTTACTGATACATTGACAACAGAATCATGAACACAAGAAATATATCAAACATACCACCCAGATAAAAGAAGAATATCAACAAACCTCGCTCAACAGATAAAAGGTTCAGCATGGACAATATAACAGGAACCAGCGACAGCAGCACCCTGAAGCAAGAGATTCCGAACACTGACACCCCTGAAAGAAACCCCGACAAGGACGCCTGGTACACCGCCTTTTTCATCGAAAACCACCTCGACTACGAAACCTTCCCCGAATATGTCTGCAGCCCCGAACAGGTCCGGTTCATGGTCTACACCGAAAACGGCGAACGCTATTATCCCTGCTCCGATCGGATGTACCACGCCATCATGAACCGGAACCAGTCCGCATTCATCCAGGGAAAATACCGTACAGTCCTCGAAAATATCCTGTCCCTCATCGATCAGCAGATCGAATCCTCCTACGAAAAAGCGTACCTCCGGTCCCTCATTGAAACCAAATACCGCCATGAAACCCGTGATGAAATCATGATCCCCTCACGGCTGGAAAAACGGCTCGTCAAAATTTTCCTCAAACGAACCCACATCGAAGATCCCTGGGCAGACGAAAAGCACGAACGGAACCGCCGTGCCGAGAAGGCAACACAGTCCGACCCCTTCCGGGAAGCCTTTGATCACTTCGCCCCCTCTCAGTGGGAGACACCGCCATCCTCCCTGCAGGATGTCCGCAGACAGGTCGATTTCATGCGGTTCCGGCGATTGCTATCCCTTTCCGTGGATACGGAACTCTGGGAAACACCGGCTGCTGAACACTGGTCCACCGAAGAATATCACAGGCGGTTCAACCGGACCCTCACCGGAAACGGTGTGGAAACACTGCTCCGGTTTCTGGGTCTCTGCCGGGAAGAATACGGAGAAGTATTCCCGCCCCGCAAAATCCTCTGGCTTGCCGGGGAATCCGGCCAGATTGTCATGGATATTGCCATGATCCGCTTTCTGGCGAATATGGGACACAAGATCATCATCGCCTTCAAGGACGGCCCCCTCTTTACACGGGCCGATTTCTCCGATCTTCGAAATGACGAGGTAATGGCGCGGATATTTTCCGGTGTTTCCCTGATCCAGCAGAAAAACATGGGAAAAAACGCCCTTCTCCGCACCCTGAGAAGCGATATCCACATCTACGCCCTCTCCGACGGAACCCTGGAAAGCCTGAACCTGCCGCTGACCACCACCACCTTTGCCCGTGTCTTCAAAGAGGTGGACGGCGTCATCTCCCGGGGAGCAGACCACCGCCGCCGGTTCTTCGACACCCATTTTCAGTTCACCCAGGACATTTACAACATCTGCCCCGGAGACAGGGAGACCGTGGATATCTCCTTCAAACCACGCCATCCGGCGGTGATCAAGTTTTCCCATCTGGATCTGGAAAAAAAGGCGCAGACCATCATCGAAGAGATGAAAGAGGCCCGGAGAAAGGGGATGAACGTCATGTTCTACAGCGGCATTATCGGCTCCATTCCCGGCAGAATCGATATGGCAAAGAAGATCATGTCCGTCTTCATCGGGTATCTGAAGGAGCATATCGCCGACACCTTCATTATCAATCCCTCCGACTACTACGAACCCGGCATGGACGCCGACGACCTGATGTATATGTGGGAGATCGTGCAGCGAAGCGGCTGCATCGACAACTGGCGGTTCCAGACCTACGGGGATATTCTGACAGCCTTCCGGATCATGGGACAGAAAGTGCCGCCGGAGTGGGTGGGCAAGGACGCCACCTACAGCACCGGATGCACCAAGGAAATCCGGATTGCCCAGGATATGCAGGCCCGGTATCCGGAAATGCAGATCACCGGACCGCCCATGGAAAAATTCATGCGGCGCCATGAGTACGGCGTCGGAAAGATGTACGACCAGCGCCTTTCCGAAATCTGAACGGGGAAGGGGACTAACCGGTCCGTTCCGCCAGCGCCCGCAGGGCAAGGGAATACCCGTGAATGCCCAGACCCGATATCTGTCCGGTGACAATATCTGCCATCATGGACCGGTGGCGGAACGGTTCCCGTTTGTAGATATTGGAAAGATGCACCTCGATCACCGGTACATCCAGAAGCAGCAGGGCATCCCGTATGGCGACGCTGGTATGGGTGTAGGCAGCCGGATTGATGATGACACCGTCACAGTGGTTTATTGCCGCCTGAATCCGCTCCACAATCGCCCCTTCATGGTTCGACTGAAACGTTTCCACCCCGAGTCCCAGGGCCTTTCCCAGTTCCCGGAGTCCCGCATCGATATCCGCCAGCGTGGTATGGCCGTACACTTCCGGTTCCCGCCGCCCCAGCATGTTCAGGTTGGGGCCGTGTATCACCAGAACGGTTCTGCTTCTCTCCGCCGCTGTCATACCGCCGTCCCCGTTCCGATGGCGATTTTCTTCCGGAATTCGTCGATGGTCTTCCGGTAGTCTTCACTGCCGAAAATGGCTGACCCGGCCACAAACACATCCGCTCCGGACCGGGCGACCGCTTCGATGGTTTTGGCGTTGACGCCGCCGTCGATCTGGATCAAGGTGGAGAGCCCCCGCTTCCGAAGGGTCTGCTTCAGACTGCGGATTCTGTCCAGGCTGTTGGGAATGAAAGCCTGCCCTCCGAACCCGGGATTGACGCTCATGATCAGGATAAAGTCCAGATCTTCCAGCACCCAGTCCAGCGAGGACAGCGGCGTTGCCGGATTGAGAACCGCACCGGCTTTGGCGCCGGCTTCCTTGATCAGCTGAATGGTCCGGTTGAGGTGAACGCAGGCTTCCACCTGAACCGAAAGCCAGTCCGCGCCCGCTTTGACAAAATCCTGTACATACCGGTCAGGATTTTCAATCATCAGATGGACATCCAGCGGAAGCGATGTGGAACGGCGGGCCGCTTCCACCACGATCGGTCCCATGGTGATATTGGGAACAAAATGCCCGTCCATGACATCGATATGAATCCAGTCCGCGCCGGCCGCTTCCACGGCCTGAATTTCCTCGCCCAGCCGGGCAAAATCAGCGGAGAGAATCGAGGGGGCAATCAGTTGTTTCATCGGTTACTCCTTTGTCATTTTGAATAAGGAAAATATGACTCAGAAAAGGGA
>JBEPXL010000218.1:0-6122 GCA_041641935.1 Desulfobacteraceae bacterium
GCCTTGTTATCAAAATGGAACCGGTTCAGGATGAGCATGTCGGCCATGTCGTTGTGCTGGACAATCAGAATCCGCTCCGGGGCGTAGGCCAGAAGCTCCGGATCGAAATCCTTTGCCTTCATGTGCAGGAGCTGTCTGCCGTCCACCAGACGGTCGACGGGATGGACGCTGGAATAGGTCTGAATCCGCTCGTGGGCGATGGCGGACGGGATGTTGACCGGGCGTTTTCGCAGCCAGACGGTAAAGGCGATGATCACCAGCAGAAGAGATACGAAGATTCCCCACAGATTCAGGTGGAGGTTTGCGGCGACGACAATACTGATGATGATCAGCAGAAAACTGAACACGAAGATGATACCGGTCCGTTCTTTCAGTTTCTTTTTCCGGAGAAGCCGGTAAATTGCGGCGTAGAGCTGGTCATAGGTGAAGTAATGCTGATTGGGGCCGGACAGACGGATCAGTACGGCACGGAAGGCGTTGTCCGACATGCCGTACATCTGTTTCGGGTTCAGGGCAAAGCGGTACCCGCAGGCGTTGCAGGTCATACCGTCGCTGTATTTCTGGTTGGCCTGGCACCGGGGACATTTCATGGCTTGCCTCCTTTTTTCAGACCGGTTTATCGCCCACAATCCAGACCCGGAACAGATCCCGGTCCGCCGTGTGGACATGAAATCCCGCTTCCGCCATTGCAGCCCGGATCGCCGGGGGAGGATAAAAACGGCTGCCCATCCCCAGAAGCCGTTCCCCCAAGGCGGCGATCCGTACCGCAAAGCGGCGGATGTCCGGTTCCTCGATCACCAGACGGCCTCCGGGAACGAGGAGCCGGTAAAATTCCAGCAGGGACCGGGCCTGATGCTGAAAGTGGTGCAGCGCGTCCACCACCAGAATCCGGGAAAAGGATCCCTCCGGAAAGGGGAGCGCCCCGGACGCCGCGGCTATGCCGGTGAGGCCCCGGCGGCGGGCCTGCCGGAGCATGGGAGGGGAAATATCGGTGACGATCAGTCCATCCGTCAGCGCGCCCAGGGGAGCGGACGCCCGTCCCGTGCCGCCGCCGGCATCCAGGAGCCGCCCGGCAGCGGGCAGGTTCAGCAGACGGGAGAGCCGCCGCGCATCGGGGGGACCGAGAAGCCGGTCATAGACCGGCGCCGCAAAACCGAAGTGGTCGATCATTGCTGCTCCTGCGTTGTGCTGTACCTGTTCTGCTGCATGGACGGATGCCGGAGACGGTGGATGACCTGTGGTCTCGGGCGATCCGGGGGGGACCACAGGAACGTTCGTTTTTATCGGGAAAATCGTGATCTTGATTGTACGCTGCTCCGCCGCTTTGATCAAGTTTCTTTATTGAATTGCCCCCGTTGAACCGGAAGAAACATGTTCTTGCACCGGTTGAATAACTGTGATAGATACTGAAATTATGAAACAATACGTAATCGATCAATTGCGCCTGAATGATTATGCCAGGCTGAAAGAGTATATGGATGAGAACTTCGGCGACTCCGGCGTGGCCGGGCTGTACTGGATTCCCGTGCCCCCGGAACTGCTGAACGATCTTCAGGCCGGTCACCGGGACTGTCATCCCCTCTATTTTGCTGTTGAACTGGAAGAAGACCGCTTTTCCCTCGAACTGCTGATACGGACCAAGAGCCGGATGCGGTGCGACTGTATCATGTATGCCGATACGGCGCAGCGGAACTGGCTGATCGACTGCATGGACGCCATTCTGGAAAAGCTGGAGATCGAGGTATAGGCGTCCCTCTTACGGAATCGAGAAAAATATGCTGAAAATTATTCCGCTGGGCGGGCTGGGAGAGATCGGCCTCAACATGATGGTCTACGAGTCCGGCGACACGATGATGGTGGTGGACGCCGGGCTGATGTTTCCGGAGGATTACATGCTGGGGGTCGACTGTGTGATCCCCGACATGGAATACATCCGCCAGAACCGTGCCCGCGTGGCGGCGGTTCTGCTCACCCATGTCCATGAAGACCATATCGGGGCCCTGCCGTACCTGCTGCGGGAGGTCAATGTACCGGTTTACGGCACACCCTTTACCCTGGGCGTGGTCCGGAACAAGCTCGAAGAACATGATCTCCTCGGCCAGGCCGACCTCCGGGAGTTTTTCCCCGGAGACCGGATTCAGATCGGGGCCTTCACGGTGGAGGTCTTCCGGGTCGCCCACAGCGTGGTGGACGGCGTCGGTTTCGCCATCCGGACGCCGGTGGGGCTGGTTGTCCACACGGGTGATTTCAAAATCGGGCTGACGTCCGGTGACGGAATGGTGACCGACGTGAACCGGCTGGCCCGGTACGGCGAGGAGGGCGTGCTGGCGCTCCTGTCCGACTCCACCAATGTGGAAAAGGAGGGCTTCACCGCCTCGGACCGGGATATCGGGGACCGGCTGGGCCGGATCATTGCCCGAAGTCCGGGACGGATCATCGTCGCCCTGTTCGCCTCCAGTATTCCGCGGATCCGCCAGATCCTCGATATTGCCATCGAACGGGGAAGCCGGGTCGTCTTCAACGGGCGGAGCATCGAGCAGACCGTCCGCATTGCCCGGGAACTGGGGTATCTCGACTACCCCGAGGGGATCCGGATCGATATCGGTCAGGTGAGCCAGTTTCCCGACGAAGAGGTGGTGATCATCACCACCGGAAGTCAGGGCGAACCCATGTCCGCACTGGCCCGCATGGCATCGGGAATCCACAAGCAGATCAAGATCCGGGAGGGGGATACGGTTATCCTCTCGTCCAAGTTCATCCCCGGCAATGAACGGGCCATCGCCAAGATCATCAACGATCTCTACCGGCGGGGGGCGAACGTCATCTATGAAAAGATCTCCTCCATCCATGTCTCCGGTCACGCCTACCGGGATGAACTGAAGCTGATGATCAACCTGACCCGGCCCCGGCATTTCATCCCGATTCACGGGGAATACCGGCATCTGGTGCTGCATGCCCGGCTGGCCCGGGAGATGGGGATTGCCGAAGACCGGATTCTGCTCGCCGAAAACGGGCAGACCGTCGCTTTTGACGAGGCCGGGGGGCGCAAAGAGGATACGGTCCCGACCGGTCGCATTCTGGTGGACGGGAAAGGCATCGGGGATGTGGGCCGCAGTCTTCTCCGGGAGCGCCGGGCCCTTTCCGAAGACGGTTTTGTGGCGGTGACGCTTGCCTTTGACGAGGAAACAGGGGTTGTGATGTACGGGCCGGAGATTGTCTCCCGCGGGTTTGTATTTGAACATGAAACCGGCCACCTGCTCGATGACGCCATCTGCGTCGTCCTTGAAATCATTGAAGATATCGGGCCGGACGTGCCGGACCGGATGCAGAAGATCCGGGGCCGCATCCAGAGCGATCTGCGGAAATATTTTACCTTTACCATCAGACGCCGGCCTGTTATCCTTCCGTTTATCCTGGATATCTGAAACAGACACACAAGGAAACCCATCGTTTTTTCTGTCGGAGGCGGACTGCCGCGTTCGTGCGGAGGGATGATGAATAAACGTATGCGAAGAGAATTACTGGGTATTTTATTCTTTTTTCTGGTGCTGTTCACCCTGGTCAGCCTGTTTTCCTATCACGCGAACGATCCCATGTTCCGTCTGGCCCGGGACGGGGAAACCGTGCAGAACCTCTTTGGGGTAATGGGCGCCCATGTGGCCGGTCTCCTGATCGGTCTGGCCGGTATCGGGGCCTTCTGCGCACCGCCGCTGCTGCTGCTGTCGAGTCTGCAGTTTTTCAACAACCGCCCCCGCCGGGAAAAGGTGCTGACCCTGATCGGCGGGCTGATTCTGATTGTGGCAACCGGCACCTTTCTGGCGCTCTGGCGGGAACAGTATCTCCTGTTCGGCAGCCGGATTCCGGCCGGGGGAATCGTGGGAAGCACCCTCGGCGGCTATCTCATCCGGTATGCCAATCCGGTGGGCGGGGCCATGATTCTGAGCCTTGTCTGGCTTGTCGGGTTCATGCTCACCACCGGCCTTTCCCTGCGAAAGATGAGCCAGGGGGTCTGGCTCATGGGGCTGGTGTCGGCCAGAGGCGGAAAAAAGGCGGCGACAGCCCTCAAAGAGCGGCAGGTCCGGCGGAAAGCCACCGCAAAAAAGAAGACGCCCCGGCTGCCGGTGCTGGCCCGGATAAAGGAAAAACTGCCCGCCCGGAAACCGCCGGAGGAGAAGACCGCTGTGGCCGTCAGTAAACCGGCCCGCAAGGGGGGCGGCTTTCTCAAGAAAAAGAAACCGAAGGCGACCAAGGAACAGCTCGCCCTGCCGTTGCCCGGTGACACCAATTTCAAGCTGCCGCCTCTTTCCTTTCTCCAGAATCCCGGCAAGCGTCATGCCTCGGTGGACAAGAGTTATCTCCGGCAGCAGTCGGCGATTCTGGAGCAGAAACTGGAAGACTTCGGCGTCAAGGGCGAGGTAACGGATGTAAAGCCCGGGCCGGTGATTACGACATTTGAATATAAACCGGCCGCCGGTGTCAAGATCAACAAGATCGTCAATCTGACCGATGATCTGGCCCTGGCGCTGCGGGCCATCAGCATCCGGATTGTGGCCCCCATTCCGGGCCGGTCGGTGATCGGGATCGAAATCCCCAATACGGTCCGGGAGACGGTCCGGTTCAAGGAAATGATCAATTCCGATGCGTTCCGGAGTTCGCCGTCGAGCCTCACCATCTGTCTGGGCAAGGATATTGTGGGAAATCCGGTGGCGGCCCAGCTGGAACGGATGCCCCATCTTCTTATCGCCGGGGCGACCGGAACCGGTAAGAGTGTCTTTCTCAATGCCATGATCTGCAGTTTTCTCTACAAGGCCGGCCCCGGTGATATAAAACTGATCATGATCGACCCCAAGCGGATTGAGCTGTCCATCTATGACGGCATTCCCCATCTGATCACACCGGTGGTGACGGATGTGAAAAAGGCCACCAACGCCCTCTTCTGGGCGGTCGGTGAAATGGAACGCCGGTATGAACTGCTCTCCCAGAAGCAGGTCCGGAACATTTACCAGTACAACCGGAAGATCGTCAGGGAAAAACCGTCGGGCAACGGCGAAGAGCCGCCGGAACGGCTGCCCTATATCGTCGTGATCATCGACGAACTGGCCGACCTGATGATGGTCGCCTCCCGGGATGTGGAGGTGTCGCTGATGCGGCTGGCCCAGATGGCGCGGGCGGCCGGGATTCATCTGATTCTGGCGACCCAGCGGCCGTCGGTGGACGTACTGACCGGTATTATCAAGGCCAACTTTCCCACCCGGCTCACGTTCCAGGTGTCATCCAAGACCGACTCCCGGACGATTATCGACACCAACGGCGCCGAGAGTCTTCTGGGGGACGGCGACATGCTCTTTCTGCCGCCGGGAACCGCCCGGATTCAGCGGATTCACGGTCCCTACCTCTCCGAGGAGGAACTGTCGAAAATTGTGGAGTTCCTGAAAAAACAGCAGCAGCCCGAGTATGACGAAACGGTGGTGCAGGCCCAGGAGACGGAGACGGAAAGTCTGGACAAGGAAGACTATGATGAACGATATGATGACGCTGTCGCCCTGGTGACCCAGAACGGGCAGGCATCCATTTCCATGGTCCAGCGCCATCTCCGGATCGGGTACAACCGCGCGGCCCGCATCATTGAAGTGATGGAAAAGGAGGGCATCATCGGCCCGGCCGACGGGGCCAAGCCGCGGGAAGTGCTGGCCCGGAGCTATGACGACATGTCGTCCTGATGTGGATCGCAGAAGATGACCGCTATGGAGATCGACAGGAACTTACTGCGCCGGATCCGGGGATTTCTCGATGAAACCGAGGGCGCCCGCCTCTATGAACTGGCGCTGGAAGCCGGCAGGCGGGGGGCCTGCCTGGAAATCGGGAGCTACTGCGGGAAATCCACCGTCTATCTCGGAACGGCCTGCCGGGCCGCCGGCGGTGTCCTCTTTTCGGTGGATCACCACCGGGGCTCCGAGGAACAGCAGCCGGGAGAAGAGTATTTCGATCCCGCCCTGTTTGACCCTCAGGCGTGGCAGCCGGATACCTTTCCCGCATTCCGGCGCACGCTGAGGCTGGCCGGACTGGAGGATACGGTGGTTCCGCTGGTCTGTGCCTCCCGTGTGGCGGCCCGGATGTGGCAG
>JBEPXL010000219.1:0-6105 GCA_041641935.1 Desulfobacteraceae bacterium
GGCGGAAGTGGAGGGCCTTGTCCACCAGAATCTTCAATTCATCGATATCCAGTGGTTTGGTCAGATAATCATAGGCCCCTGATTTGAGGGCATCCACGGCAGTTCCCACAGAGGCGTAGGCGGTCAGGATGATCACGGGAATATCCGGGCTGATCTCCCGGATCCGTTTCAGGGCTTCGATGCCGCCCATCCGGCTCATGCGCACATCCATCAGAATGAGGTCGTAGAACTGGTCTTCCACAGCAGAAACCGCCTGCAGACCGTCCGCCGCGTGCGCTACGGTATAGCCTTCGGTGTGAAGCACCGCCTCCAGCATCTGCCGGTGAGCGGTATCGTCGTCAACGATGAGCACTTTCGGCTTCATGGGCTCCTTTCTGCCGGTATTCCTTCCGGTCCAGCGGAATCCGAATGGTAAACCGGGCGCCGTTCTCTTTGCCCGGCGCGGGACTTTCGACCCGAATCTCTCCCTGATGATTTTCCACGATCTTCTGGACAATGGCAAGACCGAGGCCGGTTCCCTTCTCGCGGGTTGTGAAGAAAGGATCGAAAATCTTTCCAAGATACTCACGGGAAATTCCCGGTCCCTCGTCTTCAATCCAGATCACCAGATCATCGTCCGCATCCGGACATGCCGCGCCCACGGCAACTGTATCACCGGATTCCGCCTCCTGCAGGGCGTTGAGGATCAGATTCAGGAGCACCTGGGTCATCTGCCCCGGATCGAAGATGGCGGTGCTGCAGTCAGGCGATACCGCTGCTTCCAGCCGAACCGCCCGGGAATCGGCGTCCGCTTCCACCAGCCGGAGGGTGTGGTCGATCAGGCTGCCCACATCCGAAGGAACCGGTTCGGTTTCCACTGGCCGGGCAAAGGTGAGCAGGTCGGTGACCACCCGGTTGATCCGGTCCACCTCTTTGACCATGATGGCGGCATATTCCCCTTCTTTCGGACGGTCTTTCAGGGCGTGCCCCAGAAACTGTGCAAAACCGCGGATAGAACTCAGCGGATTGCGGATTTCATGGGCCACGGCAGCAGACATTTTCCCGATAGCCGCCAGTTTTTCGGTCCGCCGCACCCGTTCCTCCAGCCGTTTGATTTCCCGGAGATCCCGCAGCACAATCACCGCTCCGTCGCAGTTTCCGTCCTCATCCGGAATCGGTGTAACACTCAGGGCCAGGGGGATGATCTCCCCGGCGGGCGTCTGGTGACGGATTTCCCGGTCCAGAATGGAATGGCAATGCATAAGCGTTTCCGCGATGCCGGTTTTCCGGAAATCGAGGATTGTCCCGAGGTGGACACTCTGCAGCACCTCATGGTTCAGCCCGAGAAGTTCCTGCGACAGTTTATTGAAGGTGAGTACCTCCCCCCCGGCGTCAATGCTCAGAAGTCCGTTGGCCATGCTGTTGACCACCTGCTGGGTGTATTCCTGGGTCTGTTTCAGGGTCCGGTTCATCCGGTGGTAGTTGTGAATCACGAAGATGAAAAACAGCGCTCCCAGGGCCAGGGCCACCAGTATCGCGGCCATGACAAAGGCATGGTGCAGGTCTTCTCTCTGGGCCTCATCGAAGGTGGACATTTTGAGTCCGATCACCAGAACCGTATCCCCCTGAAACCGGCCGGACATCGTGTGCCACCGCATCATTCTGGCGTGATGGGAAGACATGCCTCCCATTCGTGCCGGAACCGGTTCGAACCGCTTGGCCAGTTCATAGACGGGAACACCGCCCGGCAGACGGCGGAACCGGCTTTCAATGTCATCTGTCTCCGGAATTTCAGGACGCCATGTTTCGGCGGTCTCTCCGGCAAATGATCCGGAATGATACAATACACGGCCTTCGGAATCGATAAGATAGAGGTAGGTAATGTCTTCATTGCGCCCTGTTTCCACAATCAGCCGTTCAATGGAATCCTGCTGCCACATGGGGGTCATCATCCAGGCCCGGGTTCCGGCCTCGATCGCATGCAGCAGTGCGACGCCTTCCCGGTGGACGAATCCCAGTGCATTGGTGCGGGCGCGGTGGAGATTCCGGTAGGTGGAAAAGCCGATAAACACCAGCAGCATCAGCACCATCAGAACGATGGAGAGGGCGGGAAGGTAGAGTTTTTTAGGCTGGATCAGTTGCATAACGTACCCTTCCCCTGAACAGACAAATTACATTTTCTCAAAAGCCTGGGCGCATGTGATGCAGGTCAGGGCACTCGGGTCCACCCGCAGCCGCCCCACGGCAATTTCTTCATCACACTGGATGCAGTAGCCGTAATCACCGGATTCCATCAGCCTGAGCGCCTGCCGGATGCGCCCCAGTTCCATTTCGGTCAGCCGGGCCGCCGCCTGGGCCATTGCCTGCTGCTGCATGGCATCCATCCGGGACAGACGCCCCACCCGGGACTGATCCAGCGCCACGGGTTCGATCGTTTTTTTGCCTTCGGTGATTTCCCTGCGTCTTTCTTCAAGACGCTGTCTGAAGTATGCCAGGTCAATATCATCACGCATTGTGGTCTGCCTCATTTACTGCATTCGCAGGATTTAGAGTTCACAAATCATCCCTATAAAATATGGAGCTTATCTCCTTAACCTCATCCAGAAAGTCTTCCGGAATATGGATATGCCCCGCAAGCAGACCGAGCTTACGCTTTTCCTTTGGCTTGTGCGGCACTAATTCCACAAGTGGAAAATTATTTTTGGCAATGATGACCTCCTCACCGCGACACACCATATCAATCAATTTCGAGAGATTATTTTCCGCTTCAGAGACATTGATAATCATCGACTTCTCCTCAAAAATGCCCATTACGCAGACTCAATCAATATACCGATTTAACTCAGATAATTCAAGATACCCCTCACGACATGAAAAACGGGTCCACATCCACCACAACCCGGACCCGGGGGTGGTTGAACAGGGACGAATCTGCAGCATTCAGCCGCCGGACGAACCGGTGGAGGGAGTTCACCCGCCGGCCTTTCAGCAGGATCTGCCAGCGGTACCAGTCGGCGATTCTGGTGATACTGGCCTCGATGGGGCCCAGAATCTCGATCTCTCCGGTAAAATTTCCTTCACCGACCCGAACATCCCGGCAGACAGTGCCAAGCTGTTCTGCCACGCCGCGCGTCTCGTCGGCCTCCTTTCCGGAAATCTTCAACTGAATCATCCGGGTAAACGGCGGATAATCAAGGGCACGCCGGAATCCGATTTCGGTGTTGTAAAAAGCCCGGAAATCCTGGGCACGGGCCGCCTGAATGCTGAAATGGTCCGGTGTATAGGTCTGCAGAATCATCCGCCCGGGCACATCCCCCCGGCCGGCCCGGCCCGCCACCTGGGCCAGCAGCTGGAAGGTCCGCTCTCCGGCCCGGAAATCGGGAAAACTGAGGGAGAGGTCCGCACAGATCACCCCCACCAGGGTAATGCCGGGAAAGTCATGGCCCTTGGTCACCATCTGGGTTCCCACCAGCACATCGATGGCCCGGTTTTTCAGTGTCTTCAGAATTCGCAGCACGGACCCTTTCCGGGTGGTGGTGTCCCGGTCCATGCGGGCCACCCGCGCCGCCGGAAAAAGTGCCTTGACCGCCGCCTCCACCTTTTCGGTTCCCATCCCCAGAAGCTGCACTCTCGGGGCTTTACAGGTGGGGCACTGGGGGGTCGCCTCCCGGCTGTATCCGCAGTAGTGGCAGCGGTAGGCCGATTCCAGGCGGTGCATGGTCAGGGTAATGTCACAGTGGGCACACCGGACCGAATCGCCACAGGCCGCGCAGACGGGAAAGCTGGCAAAGCCCCGGCGGTTGAGAAACAGAAGCACCTGCTCCCCCCGGTCGAGGACTTCGGTCATGGCCTTGTGCAGCACCGGCGAGATGAACCGCCGCGCCCCCCGCACATCCCGCTGCTTTCGCAGGTCCACCAGTGTGATCCGGGGCAGGGGCCGCTGTTCCACCCGGCGGGACAGGACCAGTTCCCGGAACTTCTTTGCCCGGACATTGTAGCAGGACTGAACCGACGGCGTCGCCGACCCCAGCAGAGCAATGCCGCCGTCCATCTTGGCCCGCACCACCGCCAGATCCCGTGCGTTGTAGAGAAGGTCACTTCCCTGTTTGTAGGAGGTGTCGTGTTCCTCATCCACAATCACCAGCCCGACCCGCTCAAACGGGGCAAAAACGGCTGATCTTGCCCCGATGACGATCCGGGTTTCCTCCCGGAGAATCCGTTTCCACTGATCATACCGTTCTCCGGCCGAGAGCCCGCTGTGCAGCACCGCCACCTGCTCGCCGAAACGGGACCGGAAACGCCGCTCCATCTGGGAGATGAGGGCAATCTCCGGAACCAGCACCAGGGCGTTCTTTCCGCTTTCGATGGCGCTTTCCGTCAGCCGGAGGTAGACCTCCGTCTTGCCGCTGCCCGTCACCCCGGCCAGCAGAAAGGTCTGAAATCCTCCGTCCAGGGCATCCTGCACCGCCCGGACCGCTGCCTCCTGCTCCGATGTCAGCTGCGGAGGCGTGTCCGGCTCGATGGGCTCGCCGAAGGGATCCCGGTAGACCGGTTTTTCCAGAATGGTCACCTGCCCCTGTTCGGCCATGGCACGAATCAGACTGGCGGCGGTCGGGACATATTCCTTCAGGCTGCGGACCGAAATCTCTTTCTGCCCGGCCAGAACATTGAGGATCTTCTGCCGGGATGCGGAGAGTTTTTCCGCTGCCACCGGTGTTTTCCCCGGGGTCACGTACCGTTCCATCCGGGTCCGGGTTTCTCCGCCCCGGAGTTCCCGTCCCCGGCCGATCCACTGATTCCGCTCCAGATTCTGCAGCATCGCCCACGGCACATCCCGGCCCAGTTGCCCGGAGATCTCCCGTGGGCGCAGATTTCCCTGCCGCAGCAGTTCCATCACCTCCCGTTCCGTCGGATTGAGCATCGTACCGGACAGGGCTGTCTCGCCGCCGGGGGTGAGGGAAAAGGTAACGTATTCATACAGATTGAGACCGCCCGGAAGAGCGCACCGGATCACCTCCCCGACCGGATAGAGGTAATAGTCGGCGACCCAGCGGAAAAACGGGGTCATGGACATCGGAAAGAGGGGCATGTCATCCAGGACATCCAGCACCCGTTTGATTTTGTAGCCGTTGGACGGTTCCGCCGGTCCCAGCACGTAGCCCGTGATCCGCCGTCGGCCGAAGGGAACCAGCACCCGCTTTCCCGGCATGATCAGCCCGGCCAGGGAGGAGGGCACACCATAGGTGAAGGTGCGGTCTACCGGCAGCGCGGCAGCCACCTCGATATGCTGTTCAAAGGATGTCATCTTTTTTTACACGAATCTGCCGGGCAGACAGGTACACGGGTTCTTTTCTCTTGACACATCATCGGGAACTTCACTAATTTGCCAACAGAAACCCGCAGTCGGCAGAAGAGGCGTACCCGGATACATGCTGTAAAACTATACGCAACCCTGTCGGCAGATTCAACCCCGAACCGGAAAGAGGGCTTTTTTGGCTCCCGCCCGTCGGACCGGTCGGAGGATGTTCACCTGCGCCGGGCGGTTCGCCGAACCGGCAACGAAAGGAGGCTTTATGCGTCCCGTTGCATTACGTACCATCATCACCTGTCTTGTCCTTGTCGCCCTGCTGGCGGTTCCCTTCGGTTCATCGGCCCTTGCCCAGGATGACCCCTTCCTGGAAGAGAATGATACAACAGCCGGCCTGATGACCATTGACCTGTTACTGGTTCGTCCCGTGGGAATCGGGGCGACGATTCTGGGCTCGGTCGTCTTTGTCCTCGCCCTCCCCTTCACTGCGGCCACCGATGACGTGAACTATTCCATGGAAAAACTCGTCAAGGAACCGGCCCGTTACACGTTCAAGCGGTCCCTGGGCTTTTTTTAACAGAGAAAACATTCCTACCCTCAGAAGCCAGAACAGAGACGCCGGAATTTTGTTCCGCGCCGTCCGCAGGATACCTCTGCGGCGGCGCGGAACCTTTATATTGCGGCAGGATTCTGTCCCGCAGCGTGCGGGGCGGAATCGGTTCCCGGAGATTTTTCTCCGGAATATGCCGGCACCGGCCGGTATTCCCATGACGAAAGGAGACAGGCGTGCCCGTCACAGTTGCAGACCATCCCCTGAT
>JBEPXL010000220.1:0-6068 GCA_041641935.1 Desulfobacteraceae bacterium
GGAGGGAGAACTGGTCGGCGCCGTCTATGACGGTAAAACGGAAGCGGATGCTTTCTTTGCCATACTGAAAGAGAAGACCGGCCATTTCACCTTCCGCTCCACCCTGCCGGAGGGGCTGGCCCAGGCGCCGCCGCTGGGGGATTTCATGGGGCTTCTCATGGAGGGCATCCGGATCATCGACGAAGAGTCCGGTCCGGCGTAACCGCCGGTTACCCTACAGACTTCCGGAAAGTGTCCGTTGCCCGCGCCCTGCTCCCGCCGGCCCTGTGACAGACCTTTTCTGAACAGATACCGCAGGATTTTAAAGGATGGATTTACTCGAAGCAATCATCAGAATCATTGAGGAAAATGCCTGTCCGCTCTACGCCGAAGGGGATGAGTTTCACCTCTGCGCCACGTCCCTGGTCCTTCCCCCGGACAAGCCGGTCTGCCTGATCCTTGTGGGGGATATCACCGATCTGTGCGAAAAGACCGTCGGCGGACCTGACAGGGAAGTGTTCTACTGCAGCGGATGTACCGGGCGTGTCCGGCTGACCTATAAAAAGGAATCGTCCGCGCAGGAACCCCCGAAGAAATCGGATGCCGAACTGGCGGCCATGGCCAATCTGCTGAACCGGTTCGAGATATTCCGGACCCTGAATGACGCCAGCCTGAAACAGATCATCGGCTATCTCAAGATGAAAAAGTACACGGCCGGCGATATTGTCATTCGCCGGGGCGATGTGGGGAGAAACCTCTTTGTCATTGTGTCGGGGCGGGTTGAGGTACTTGGTGAGGATGACGTCATTATTGCCTTTCTGGAGGCGGGTGAGGTCTTCGGTGAGCTGAGTCTGCTGAGCGGAACACCGGTCTCGGCCACGATCCGGGTGGTGGAGCCGACACGCCTCCTTTATATCAGCAGCAAGGATTTCCGGCAGTTTCTGAACCGTCATCCGGCGCTTCAGATGTATTTTGTCCAGTTGCTGGCCCGGCGGCTTTCGGAGACCAACATGGCCCGGTTCGAGGAATTTTCTTCGGGGATGATCGGAAAACTTTCTGAAATGTCCCCGGCGGAACTGTTCCAGACCCTCAACGCCAATCAGAAAAGCGGGGTTCTGATCCTGGAACTGTCTACCGGCGTTGCCAGTGCCTCTTTCCGGGATGGTCTGCCGGTCCGGGCGCGGTACGAAGAAGACGAGGGGCGGGAGGCATTTTTCCGGATTCTCAAGGAAAAACAGGGACGGTTCAAGTTCCGGCCCCGGCTGCCCCAGGAGGACCAGAGCGCCGAGCCGCTGGGGGATTTCATGTGGCTGCTGATGGAAGGGGCCCGCATGGCGGACGAGGAACCCTAGCCCGCATCCGATCCGTTTCAGCCGCTGAAAAAAACAGTGTAAACCATTTACCGGTCTGTGCGTCTAATCAGCCAAACCCGAACACAAAACCTGACAACAGGAGGTTTGACATGAAACGGACAAAACAGATCATCATCGGATGTTTGACACTGGGAATGGTGGTACTCGGCGGAACCGCTTCTGCCTTTGCAGACGACAGAATCCATTACCGCTCCCGGCGGCAGGTGGACCGGATCTATAACGGGGTCCGCAACGGGGAAATTTCCCAGGATGAGTTCCGGCGGCTGGGCCGCCAGCAGATGCGGATCCGGCAGTTCAAGAAACGGGCGACGGCAGACGGACATCTCTCCGCTCATGAAAGAAAGCGGCTGAGAAAGATGCAGAACCGTGCCAGCCGGACAATCTACAAGGCCAAGCATGACCGGGATGGATATGGACGCCATCGTGACCGGGATCGATATGAACGCTATAATGACCGGTACGACCGAGATTATGATGGACGTGGCCATGGCCGGGCTCGTTCTTACTGATCGGTGTCTCCTTCCGTCCGGTTCCCGCACGCCGGGGCCGGGCGGACAGGGCAGCACCGGCGCGGGGATACGGAAAACAGGTATGGATGGGGTCGGCTACACCGCAGCGCAGGCAGAAACGGGCGGCAGATCGGAGGTTTCCGATGAAATGCTGGTTTCCGAAATCCGGGACGGCGCCGACTGGGCCGCGGAGGCGCTGGTCCGGCGGTACCGGGACCGGGCCTATGCCATCGCCGGTTCCCTGTGTGACGGCGACCGGGATCTGGCCGGCGATATGACCCAGGAAGCGTTTCTGAAGGCCTTCCGGAGTCTGGACCGGTTCCGGGGCCAGTCGTCGTTCTACACCTGGTTCTACCGGATTCTGGTCAATACATGCCTCGACAATCGGAGAAAGCAGCGCCGGTGGGACCGTTTCTTTCTGCCCTGGCGTTCGGCACGGCCTGCCGGGGACATGCCGGAGAAAACCGTGGAGGATCTTCCGGATGCCAGCGAAGAGAGTGATCCCGACCTGGTGCTGGGGAGCAAGGCCCTTCAGGAGGAAGTCAATGAGGCACTCAAGAGCCTGTCGGCCAAACAGCGGACGGTGTTTCAGCTCAAGGTCTTTCACGAGATGACCCTCCGGGAGATTGCCGAGGTGATGAACCTGTCGGAAGGTACGGTCAAAAGCCATCTGTTCCGGGCGACAAAGTCCCTGCGCACGACCCTGAAAGACTGGGGGAAGGAGTAAAGTCATGAATGCATGTGCTGCATATCAGGAAACCCTGTGGCTGGATGTGTATGGCGAACTGACGTCGGCCGGCCGGGCGGACTGGGAGGCGCACCTGTCGGCCTGTCCCGACTGCCGCCGGGAGCGGGAACGATTGCGCCGGATGCTCCGGACCGTGCAGGCGGAGACGCCCCGGCCGCGGCTGACGGCTTCCCGGGGAGAAGCCCTGACACAGTCGATTCTGGAAGCCCGGCGCGCCGAACGGCAGAAAACCGTCTGGCCGGGATGGCTGAAACAGGCCCCTGCCCTGCTCGCGGGCTGCTTCGTCATTATCACGCTGGCCTGGTTCGGGATTCAGCAGGTCAACCCGACCCCGTCGATGACGGCAAGCGCCGGACTGAGTCAGGAAGAAAAACTGCTGATCCAGGACTATGAAGTGATCCGGAATCTGGATCTTCTGGAAGAGATGGACGATCTGAAAAAGCTGGTGGAAGTGGTGGACTCACGGGAGTATGGCCGCGTCCCTGACCGCGAGCCGGAGATGCGGCCGGATATGGGAAGGCTTGAAACGGAGAAAATGGATATCCATGAAACGATACCTGTATAATCCCGGAGCCGGGCGTTTATTGCTGCCGGTGCTTTGCAGCGCCCTGACGGTTCTGCTGCTGGTGACGGTTCCGGCATCGGCGGCGGACCGGTTTCCGGGGACGGAAGCGGATTTGCTCGTTTACCGGATGGTGGCGGAAGGACCGGCGGAGAACCTGGAGGAGTACCAGAATCTCTCTCCGGAAGAGAAGGCCCGGCTCCAGAAAAAGCTCCGGGAATGGCAGTCGATGAGCCCGGCCCAGCGGGAGGCGATGCGGCGGCGGCTGGATCAGTTGCGCCGTATGCCTCCCGAGGCCCGCCGGCTGTACCGGAACCGGCTGGAGCAGTGGCAGCGGCTTTCTCCCGGAGAGCAGGATACCATGCGCCGGAAACTGGAGCAGTGGGACAGCCTTTCTGCGGAAGAGAAAGCGGCGATCCGGCGGCGGTTCCAGTAGCCGCCGGCGGCGGGGTACAGTTGTTCAGAAATGCGTCCGGCTGTCTGTCTTATTCGGCAGTCTCCACCGCATAGCCCGCGCCTTTCCAGGCGAAGATGCCGCCGGGATGCCGGTAGACGCTGGTATAACCGAGTTTTTTCGCCCAGAGCGCACCGTTGTGGCTCCGGGTGCATTTGACAAAGCCGCAGTAGACAATGATGGTCCTCTCTTTGTCCGGCCCCAGCAGTTTTTCAAATTCGGCCATGCTTTTTCCGTCGGTTTCGGCGGTATCCCATGTTTCCATCAGCGGAATCGGAAAGAGAAACTGCGCCGCCCCCGGCACATGCCCCTTTTTGTAGCTTGCGTCGTAGGGCATGGTATCGATAATCAGCATTTCTTTTCCCGCATCGTTCCACTGCTTCAGTTCTTCGGTGGTGATCAGATCGTAACCGCCCTGACGGGTTTCCCGTGCCAGTTTGACCGCCAGCTGTTCGTTTTCCACCTCTTTTTCAAATTTATCCGTACCAAGAAACCCACTGAACACCATTGCCATTGCACATACCAGTGTCAGCATCATGCCCCTTCTGACAATTTCAGACATTTTCATTCTCTCCTTTGATTATGATTTTGATGAAGTAAATACGGATATCAAACCGTACCCTGGCCTGAGCCGGACCGGTGCGGCGGAATGGATTCGGCGCCAGGCATACAGGTAAAGGACACCGGCCATCATTGCCATATCGCGATAAAGGGCAGGCCGGATTCCAGCGTAGGCTGTGGATTCCGGGTCTTCGGGACCGAAACACCCGCAATCCACATCCAGCCCCATCCATATCCCGTAGCCGAGTATGGCCATAAACAGCACCAGAAGTCCGCCCAGTGCGCTCAGACTGCCCCGGATATCAAATACCAGTCCTGCGGCTGCAACAATTTCCATGGCCGGCAGAAGAATGGCCACGGGCATGGCCCAGAAGGCGGGGATGAGGCCGTAGCTATCTATAATAATGGCAAAGGCCGACGGATTCAGCAGTTTGATCAGACCGGCATAGAAAAAGATCAGGGCTAGCGACCACCGGACGAGTCGGTATCCGGCCCGGGGAAAGAATATGTCCACAGGATTCGGCATGATTCTCCCTTGGTTTATATTCCGGGCAAAAGCCCGTATCAAAAAGGAGGGTATACTGATTTTTTCTATGAATCAAATTGTTAATACTGATCACAGGAAAGCACAAAGAGAGAAAATTTCAATCCGAAGAGAGGAGGCAATGCAGAATAACAGGTTTACTGCGGATCTTCGGGAAGGTAACCGGCTTTTTTGAGAACGGCTTTCAGCCTTTCAAATTCATCATGGACACGGTCCAGAAGAGGCGGGACGGCTTCCAGCGAACCGGTCCGGGCCAGGGATTCAATCCGGATTGCCACATCCTGCAGGGCCATGGCGCCGGCTGTTGCCGCAGATCCTTTCAGACTGTGGGACTGAATCCGGAGATCCTTTGCATTTCCGTCTGACACGGCCTTCCGGATTCCCTCGATCCGGGAAGGGGTATTCTGGATAAACTCCCTGAGCAGGACACGGATCAGCCGCTCATTGCTGTCGAGGCGGTCATCGACATCCGCCTTGTCAAACACGGGCAGTTCCGGCACTCCGGTGCCTGCTTCGTCTGTCCCCGCATCCGGACCTCTGGACAGGTAGGTTTCGATGGTATGGATCAGTTCATCCTGCCGGACCGGTTTGGCCAGATAGTCATTCATACCGGCATTCAGGCATCGTTCCAGATCCTGCTTCATGGCATGGGCGGTGAGGGCGATGATCGGTATATCCCGGTTCTGATTTTTGGAAGCCCGAATCCGGCGGGTCGCCTCATAGCCGTCCATCACCGGCATTTCCATATCCATCAGCACCAGATCATAGACGACGGTTTCCAGTACCTGGAGCGCTTCTGCGCCATTGGACGCCACATCGGTACTGTATCCCCGCTGCTGGAGCATGCCCACCGTGACCAGCTGAAGGGTTTCATTGTCTTCCACCAGAAGGATGCGGGCCTTTTTCTTCCGCTGTTCTGAAATGGTGTACCGGGTAATGATGTTTTCCGGCGCGCCCTCCGATGCGGCGGAACCACGCCCCAGGACCGTGCGGAGACAGTCCCGCAGCCGGTTCTGCTGTACCGGTTTGACCAGATAGGCGGAAAATCCGATCGAGGCGAACTTCTGCAGATCCCCCCGCTGCCCCAGTGAGGTCATCAGCACCAGCCGGGTGGACCGGAGCTGGTCATCCGCCTTGATTTTCATTCCCAGCGTTGCGCCGTCCATACCCGGCATTTCCATATCGAGAATGGCGATGTGAAAGGGATCATCTTCACCGGCGGCCTTCCGGAGAAGGTCCAGCGCTGCAGGGCCGTCTGCGGCCTCCGCGAACCGGCAGTCCCACCGGGTCAGCTGCTCCTTCAGTACCATCCGGTTGGTCGGGTTGTCATCGACCAGA
>JBEPXL010000221.1:0-6058 GCA_041641935.1 Desulfobacteraceae bacterium
AAACGTACTGCCCAGCGGTGTTGCCGCGCCATAGCCGACGACAAAGACCCGTCTGTTTTTTGGTGCTTTCATTTCTTATTCCGTCCTTCGAAAAACGATGCAGGAATTACATCCGCCGAAGCCGAACGCATTTTTCAGTACAAATTCCTGCGCCAGTTTCCGTGCGCCTTCGGCGACACAGTCGAGTTCCATCTCCGGATCAGGGGTATAGTTGATGGTCGGGAGCAGCAGTCCCTGGTTCATTCCCTTCATGGCAAAGATCGACTCGATGGCGCTGGATGCGCCCATGGCGTGGCCGATCTGGGACTTGTTCGCCGATACCGGCGGCAGATCATTTCGGAACACCGCCCGGAGTGCGTCATACTCCACCCGATCGCCGATTCTGGTGGACGTGGCATGGGCATTGACCGCATCAATATCCGCCGGTGTCACGCCTGCATCCGTGATACTTTCTGCAATGCACCGCCGTACCGTTTCAAAATTGGGGGCCACAAAATGACGGGCATCCGAGGTCATGGCATACCCGGCGATTTCCGTATTCCATCGCAGCCCGTGGGATATGGCGAATGATTCGGTGGTGAGAATCACCGCCCCGGCCCCTTCGGATATGACAAATCCCCGCCGGTCTGCCGAAAAAGGCCGGCTGGCCCGTTCCGGCGGTTCCGGAGACGCCTTCTGCTTCGGCACAAAGGCCCCGTTCATGGTGGCAAAGCCCGCGACAATGGGTTCCACAAGCGCAAAATCGACCGCTCCGCAGATGGCCACGTCGGCCCGTCCGGTTTCCAGCAGCATGGCGCCCGTGAGCATCGATGTGACGCCGGTGGCGCAGGCGGTAATGGATGCCGTGATCGGTCCTGTCGCACCGGTCAGAATCGCGACCTTTCCCCCGACCATATTGATACATGAATTGGGATTGGTATAGGGCGGCGGCAGCTTTTTTTCCGTATTCATGCGCCGGTCGGCCTGAAGGATGGTGTCCAGTCCCCCGACTGCCGAGCTGTAGGTTACCGCAACCCGCGGGGCCAGTTCCGGCGTAATGTCAATTCCGCTGTTCACCAGCGCCCGGTGAACGGTCAGCATGGCATATTTGAATATCGGAGAGGGCCACAGGGCAAGGGACCGGGCGGTCAGAAAAGGGTAGGGTGCGGTGTCAATCTCTTCCACCTGTCCGGCGATCCGGACCGGGAACCTGTCGTCGAGAGGAAACCGGGTCAGAGGCCCGATGCCGCTTTCCCCCTGAACCGCCCGGTTCCAGGCCGTCTCCAGATCGGTTCCCAGCGGGGAAACCGCATCATAACCGGCAATGACAACCTTTTCCCGGAAACGCACCTGATTTACCACGGAATAAACTGATACAGCTTGGCAAACATTTCGTAGACTTCGATCCAGTTCTGAAGATCCCGGGTCGTACGGATATGGGCCCGTTTGTTGACCATGACCCAGCTCATGTGGGCCGCGCCGTCCTTGCAGGTGGAACAGTCCCGGGTTTCCGATGTACAGCACCGGTGCATGGTCTGCAGATCCGATGCCCAGCGGATAAAGTGAATCAGGCGTTTGGGTTTGGGATCACGGGTATCCAGCGGTTCCGTGACCGATGGGCACTCGTTCCAGCCGAAGGGCCTGTCGAGCATTCTGCCGGTGGTGATGAGTTCGTGATAATATTTCGACGAGATCACCGTATCCGGATACCGGTCCAGCATGTCATCCATTTCATCCCGGATGGCCTGCAGCTCTTCCGGCTGCCAGGTGAAGCCGTCCACACCTTCGTCGTTGGAGAGAAGCTGCATGTGGACCTTCAGCCCCGCATCCCGGATCTTCCGGATAATCCGCTCGGATTTTCCGATCTGTTTCGGTGTAATCGTATAGAGATAGTAGGCATGGGGATCACCTTCATAGTTTCTGCTGGAGATGGAAAAGGTATCTTTGCCCCGGAGGACTTTTTCGTCCAGCTCGTCTCCCCACAGTGAAATCCCGACCATCATGTCCGGAAACCGGTCCCGGGGAACCTTGATCAGGCCGTTGGTGGCGCAGAAGGTCGGAAGCCGTTTGTAGAATGCCTCGACCCGGTCCATGCAGAGGGTCGGTTCCCCCCCGATCAGAATGGCGAGATTGACGCCCCGTTCCTTTTCCCGGTCGATAAAGGCTTTCCACTGTTCGATATCCATCTCTTCAGGCGCGGCCTTGTCCTCTCCCGAAGAGAAGAAAAAACACCCTTTGCACCGCAGGTTACACCGGTTGGTGACATCGTAGATGGAACTGCGGATGTTGAGTTTCGATATCCGTTTGTACCGTTCGTACCATTCGGCATCCAGTAACGAACTGACGGTCTTCATGAATCAGTTGACTCCTTGAACTATGATCAGTGACTGCAGGAATGGAGAAAAGACATTCTGCAGATATTAAAAAAATCAGCCTGCCTGCGAAGCGGGCTCCGGTACATCAGCGAACTGGACAGGCCTTTCATCAACAGGAACCAGTTCATCAAGCAGTGTTTCAGGGGCAATATCCTGTTCATGAGGCCATGTTACAGCGCCGAAAAATATGCCGACCTGGTTGAAATAGGATTCATCTTTCAACTCCCGGAAGACCCCGTGTTCTAAATACGGCGAAATATCAAATATTCCTTTTTTTCCCGATGCCAGTTCCACATATATTTTATAATCAGGCATAGGAGCCACATAGGTAACGTCCCAGTCCATTTATACCTCCTGCATTGTGAGGTGGAATTTCTTCACTGATCACAGAACAGAGAATGTCCCGGCGGTGCGATCAGAAAATCCGGTGGACAGAGATTGGGGCCTTTTTCATACCCCATGACCCATACCGCAAGATAGGTATCGACATAGTCGAGCCAGGATTTGAAAACATCCGGAGAAACCGCATGGCGGAAGAGGCGGGCCGTAACGATGGCGCTGCCCGCCGCGTAGTGCCTGCAGTCGTCGCAGTCGGTATCCGGCACACAGCAGGCGGCTTCTCGATCCCAGTCGAGGTCGGTCCGGTACTGGCGGAATGACCGGCCCAGCCCCACATCGGTCGAGGGATTCTTTCTCGGATAGGCGCAGGCAAACAGGTCATGAAGGCCGCGGGGATGGGTATGGGCGACAGCATTGTATGGTGAAAAAAGCAGGTTGTCGGGGTATTTCTCCAGAAGCGTCATCATGGTTCTGCGGGTATGCAGCAGAGATTCTTCGGTATGGCGGAGATCACCGGTATAGCCGACAGGCGCGGAAAACATGTTGAAGGTGGCCCGGCAGCCGTTATCCGACAGGATTTCCAGTACTTCTTCGGCTTCTTCGATATTTTGCCGGGTAAAGGTATAGACAAAGACAGCGCGCGGATCGTTGCGGTAATTTTCGATCTGCCGGACGAGCATGTCCGGCGCTTTCCGGACCCGGCGGCTGGTGTCATCATTTCCCCAGACGGAGATGTGGATCTTGTACCCCACAGCGGCGGGAATCCGTTTCAGGCCGTTGGTGGCAATCGTTCCCAGGGGCATTTCATCAAAACAGACCTGACAGAGATCGGGAACCAGCGCCGGTTCCGCTCCGGCGAGAACGACAAAGGTAATGCCCCGCTCCTTTTCCGCCTTCATCCGCTTTCGCCAGTCTTCCGGGTTACAGTTTTCCGTCGCAAACTGCTTTTCCCCTTCGTAAAAATAGCAGCCTTCGCAGCGGATATTGCACCGGCGGGTCATGTCGTAGGTCGATTCCCGCAGGAAGAAATATTTTCGTACCTTTTCCCATCGCTCCCGGATGTCGGGATCGGCCAGAATATCGGCGAACTTCCAGATCTTTTCCGGGGTGAGGTCACAACTTTTTTTCTTTTCTGTCACTTCCACGATTTTATGCGTCCTGCTGTCTGCTTTCTATATAATCGGCGATCCGGCGCACGGTTGTCAGCTTGGGATAGTCATCCTCATCGATCCGGATGTTGTATTCGTCCTGAAGGACCAGCGCCACCGTCGCCAGATCCATGCTGTCAATGCCGACTTCATCCACCAGATCCACGTCGGGATCAAAGGTTTCCGGTGTCACATCTTCCAGCTTGAGTTCATTGATCATTACTTCCGAGACACGAAGAATGGTATTGTCCGTTTCAACCGCCATGGTGCTTGATCTCCTTATCCATTATCATCATATACGCAGTGCAGATCGTCTCCCTGCCTGCGGAATCATTCATTTGATGTGCTGCTGCTCTCTGCGATGAGAGTGCCGCTGCAGGCAATTTCATCACCGATCAGAATGCGGAACGTCCAGAACGGCTCCCCCGCCCGTTTATCGGGTCGGATGAATACCCGTACCCGGTCATCCGGACGGATAATCTGCTTGAACCGGATTCGTTTGATACCGGTAATTTTGATCTCCGATGCAGACGCCGCCCGCAGGGTTTCCAGTGCCATCGACAGCTGGGCGATTCCCGGAAGAATCGGATCACCGGGAAAATGACCCGAAAACCAGGGGGAATCAGCGGGGATGACGGCTTCCGCTTCAATTTCATCCGATTCTGCCGGATGCACTTGTGTCAGAGTATACCACATTTTGTATCATCCTGTGAAATACAGATCGTCCGGATAGGCGGCTGAAGAAAAAAACAGTTTCCGTCCACTGTTCAACTGGCGCATCGATGGACTTTCGATCTAACGGATCAGATACTCCCACAGCGGCCCGGAAAAGCCTTTCCTGTACATCCTGTCAATGATTCGTGCGGTTTCCTCTCCGCCGGAACCGACCAGCCAGTTGGCCCTGTTCGCCCGTTTTTCCTGAACTCTCCGGATGATGTCGGCTTCGGACACCGCTTCAGACTGGTAGAAAACCGGCTGCAGAAGATTCTGCCCTTTCGAAATCTGACCTTCTTCCAGGGCAATATCATAGAGTGCGGTATGTGGATAGATCCGCATTCCGCAGAAGAGAAATAGAACGGTTCTGTCCAGCCTGTCAACCTTTGAAAGTGTCTCTTCCAGCGTATCCCGATCCTCACCCGGACCGCCGAAAAGGAAATAGTGTGCCACATGAAGCCCGGCATCCAGCGCGGCCCGGTGGGCGGCAAAGACATCACGGGACCGGAACGGCTTCCGGTACGCCGACAGCACCCGGTCTGAAAGAGATTCGGTTCCGAATTCCACATGGGTCAGCCCCGCATCGGCCATGGCCTGAAAATATCCTTCCGGGGGACGGGTCGGGGCAAAAAAGCCTCCCCAGGGAATGGAAAGCCCCGCCTTGTGAATCGCCCGGGCCACCTGAAGACTGTGGACCGGATCAGCATTGAAAGCCGAATCCGTCATGAAAAGATACCGTGCCCCGGCTTTTTCGAGCCGTATCGCTGTTTCGGCCACCTCTTCCGGAGGAATCCGGCGCATCCGGTGTCCCTCGATATGCGGATAGGTGCAGTAAATGCAGTGGAAGGGGCATCCCCTCTTCGACTGGAGATTGAGCATTCCGCCTTTTTCCAGATAGAAATCGAAGCGAAGCCCCGCGCTGACCGGCCGGTGGAAATCCTCCTGCCAGGGACCATAAACGGGTTCCCTGGACGCACCGGCAATCACGCCCGGAATATCCGGTGTATACTCTCCCCGTTCCAGATCTGCCAGTAACGGCTGTAACCGCTCGCCTTCTCCGATGATACCATAATCCGCTCCGAGAGCTGCCATGATCTCCTGCGGAAAGATCGTAAACCCGCTGCCCCCCAGCACCAGCAGTGCAGAAGAATGGTTTCTGACCATTTCCGCCAGATGCCGGTATTCTTCGATAAAGGCTTCGGATGCGGTGGTATCGGTATTGTCTACATTCCGAAGAGAAAGACCGACCACATCCGGCGCAAACTCCTGCAGTATTTCAATCAGTTCCGCTTCCGCCGTTTCATTCATATCCGTCACCCGGACCGTATGTTCAGCCGAGATGGAACCGGCTACATAGGCAAGGCCCAGCGGATAGACCGGATAGGGCATGTTCAGGCGGTTGGCGGAAATCAGCAGCACTTTCATGGGTCAGCGGCACATGACAAAAGGGTTTTACAGTGTCACTTCGACAGCGGTGAGGTATGTGCCGAATCCGAGCAGCAG
>JBEPXL010000222.1:0-6052 GCA_041641935.1 Desulfobacteraceae bacterium
CTGCCCGCCGATCTCCACATCCTTCCGCCGTTCATGGCGGACCGTCGCCGGCGCAATATCCAGTGGGCGGACACGATTGGCCATGAGGGACTCCATCAGGTTGAGCCGGTATTCTGCCGGTTCCTCAAGCCGGAACCGGAGCAACACCGGCAGGGCATCATAAAAGGTGAAGGGCGCGGTTCCCCGGAGGACCATCTCGATCTCTCCTTCCTCATCAAAGTAGGAAAAATAGCGGAACCGGTGGTTTCCATCCCCGTCCGGGCTGTATTCCATGAAGGTGTTGCCGCATCCGTCCTGGCTGCTCATGGTATATTTCAGCACCTGTCCCGTCCGCCGTTCAAAGTAGAGGGCCGCCGTCTGGCGGTGGTCATAAACGCCTGCGGGTATCTGTCGGATGAACAGGAATTTCATCACATCCACGGCATGATCCGGCTGAAGGGTTTTGACCCGTTTTTTCAGGTCAAAGGGCTCTTTCACCAGAATCAGTCTGGCGGCGGCGTCCCGGGGAATGCCGTACTGGTCGATCCGGGCGTCATAGACCTGGAATTCGGCTTTTCCGGAATCCCAGTGGTCATTTTCCAGATAGGCGTTTCCCAGCGCCGGAAGCGGCAGGGCCATCAGAAGCGAAAGGACAAGAAATCGTTTGATACAGGTCATGATCCGGTACTCACTCTGTTGATACGGTTACCCGCTGGCCCCGGTTTGCAGAAGAATTTCTCCGGCTTCCCGGCGGGCCTGTTCGGCAAAATCGCTATTCGGAAAGAGGGCGATAATCTTTTTATAGGTCTGAATGGCGGCCTGGTAATTGCGGGAACCTGCGTAGGCTTCGGCCATGTCCATGTAAAGCGGCGGAAAACGGGGGGTAATGTCCAGTGCCTTTTCGATGGTGGCAAGGGCACGGTCATACCGTTTCATGGCGATATAGGTCCGCCCCAGACCGCGCAGGGCGATGATGAACTTGGGTTCGACTTCCAGCGCTTCTTTGTAGTACTCCTCGGCGCGTTTGTATTCGCCCTTGTTGGCGTAGGCGAATCCGAGGTTGGTCAGGGCAAAGTGGGGGGTGGTATAGAGAAGATCCTCGATCACCTCGTGGAGGGTGGTGATGGCGGCATCCCAGTCGCCCATGGCCATATAGGCGGTGGCCAGATTGTTCCGGGCCGGGGTGTAGTCCGGATTGAGCTTCAGGGCCCTTTTGAAATGGGTGATCGCCAGATCATGCCGCTCCTTTGCCAGATAGACCAGGCCCAGGTCGTCATGGATATAGGGGTCGTCGGGATTGAGTTCCTCCGCGTCCAGCAGTTCCCGGAGGGCGGCGGTAAAGTTTCCTTCCTGCATATAGGCTTCGCCGACACCGCGGAGCGCTTCGCTCTGCTCTGTCCTGACCTCCTTTTTCGGACCTGCGCACGATACGGCAAGCAGGACCAGAAGCATCCCCGTCATGCAAAACAGTCGTCTTTTTTTCATGGTGTTTTCCTTTGAACGTCATGGTTGGTCGTGGGGCGGAAAATCCGGATCAGGATGACGGTCTGTCCGATGCGTTCCTGATGGCGTCGATGAGGGTAACCGTGGCGCGGGTATTGGCTACATTGTGGACGCGGACGATGTGGGCGCCCCGCAGTACTGCGGCGGCGACGGTCGCCTGGGTTCCGGTTTCCACCAGGGGCAGGTCCGGTGTGATTTCTTCAGGAGACTGATCTTTGAGAAGGTTCCGGATAAAGGCTTTCCGGGACGAACCCACCAGAATCGGTGCATCCAGCGCTGCAAAGGCATCCAGCCGGTTGAGCAGACACAGGTTATGGTGCATGGTCTTGCCGAACCCGATGCCCGGATCGATGATCAGTTTTCCCCGGTCGATTCCGGCTGCCGCCGCGTGATCCAGGGTGTTCCGGAAAAATGTGCGGATTTCCCCGGTCAGATCGTCATAGGAGGGATCCATCTGCATCGTCTTCGGCGTACCCTTCATGTGCATCAGAATCACCGGAACGCCGTACTGAGCCGCCACGGAAGCCATTTCCGGATCACTCCGGAGGGCCGAAACATCGTTGATGATGGCGGCCCCGGCTTCCAGCGCCCGGCGGGCCACCGCTGCCTTGGTCGTGTCGATGGAGATGGGAACGGATACTTCTTTCGCCAGCCGTTCAATCACCGGCAGCACCCGGTCCGCCTCCGCCGCTGCGGAAACGGCATCGGAAAAGGGGCGGGTCGATTCGCCGCCGATATCGACAATATCGGCCCCTTCGGAGAACATCCGGATACCCCGGGCAACGGCGGTGTCCGGATCGAAAAATTTACCGCCGTCGGAGAAGGAGTCGGGCGTCACATTGAGGACGCCCATAATAAAGGTGCGTGTTCCCAGTTCCAGCCGGTGGCCGTCCCATGAGAGGGTATACCGTTTCATCGTTCTTTCCGCGTGCAGCCGGGTGTTTCCGCTCCGGATCGCCTCACTTGGTTTTGAGATCTTCCTGTACAATAATGCCGTCGCTGGTATCGGGTGGATTGGAGGGCAGCTGAAAATCGGGCCGCATGGCACGGATGAGGTCATCCAGTTCCGCCCCCATCACCGTTTCCTTTTCCAGAAGCAGTTCAGTCAGCTTGTGGAGGATGTCGATATTCTCCTCCAGGACGTTTCTGGCCTTTTCATGGGCGGTGTTGATCAGGTTGCTGATTTCCTGGTCGATCAACCGGGCGGTGTCCTCGGAATATTCTCTGCTTTGAGAAATATCTCTTCCAAGAAAAACCTGCTCATCGCCCTTGCCATAGGAGAGAGGACCGAGTTTTTCGCTCATCCCCCAGAAACGGACCATGTTATGGGCAATGGCGGTCGCCTGCTTGATATCATTGGAGGCGCCGGTGCTGATGCGCCCGAAGATAATCTCTTCGGCGGCCCGGCCCCCGAAGGCAACGGCAAGTTCACTCTCCAGCTGATCCTTGTATTTGAAATCCCGCTCTTCCGGCAGGAACCAGGTCACACCGGCGGCACGGCCACGGGGAATAATGGTAATCTTGTTGATGGGGTGCGTCTCCGGCAGAAAACGGGCCACCAGCGCATGGCCGCCTTCGTGATAGGCGGTGGTCTTCTTGTCTTCCTCCTTGATCACCTTCGACTTCCGCTCCAGCCCCATGTAGACCTTGTCCTTGGCGTCCTCGAAGTCATCCATGTCGATCCGCTCCTTGCTCCGTTTGGCAGCCAGAAGCGCAGCCTCGTTGACCAGGTTTTCCAGGTCCGCGCCGGAAAAGCCGGGGGTTCCCTTGGCCAGAATCAAAGGTTTCACGTCCGGTGACACCGGCGTCCGCCGCATGTGGACCCGCAGAATCTTTTCCCGTCCGGCAACGTCGGGGAGAGAGACCACCACCTGACGGTCGAAACGGCCCGGCCGCATCAGGGCGGGATCGAGGACATCGGGCCGGTTGGTGGCCGATACCAGAATGACCCCTTCGTTGGATTCGAAACCGTCCATCTCCACCAGCAGCTGGTTGAGGGTCTGTTCCCGTTCGTCATGGCCGCCGCCGAGACCCGCGCCCCGGTGACGTCCGACGGCGTCGATCTCGTCGATGAAGATGATGCACGGGGCATTTTTCTTGCCCTGCAGAAACAGGTCACGGACACGGGAGGCCCCCACGCCGACAAACATTTCCACAAAGTCGGAACCGCTGATGCTGAAAAACGGCACACCGGCCTCTCCGGCGATGGCCCGGCCCAGCAGGGTTTTACCGGTTCCCGGCGGGCCCATCAGAAGAACCCCTTTGGGAATCCGGCCGCCGAGGCGGGTGAATTTTTTGGGGTCTTTGAGAAACTCGACAATTTCCCAGAGTTCCTCCTTGGCCTCGTCGATACCGGCCACATCCTCGAAGGTGACCTTCGTGGACTGATCGGACATGAGGCGTGCCCGGCTTTTACCGAAGGACATCGCCTTGCCGCCGCCCGACTGCATCTGGCGCATGAAGAAGATCCAGACCCCGATGAGTACCATCATCGGAAACCAGGAGACGAGTACCGACATGTACCAGGGCGACTCCGCCGGGGGTTTTGCCTTGATGATGACCCCCTTGTCTTCCAGTTTCCGGATCAGATCGACATCCCGCGGCGCGTATATTGTGAATCGTTTCCGGTTGACATCCGTAACCAGGAGTTCCTGACCCTGGATGACCACTTCGGAGACTTCTCCTGCATTGACCATGCTGAGGAATTCGGTATAACTGATGCTGGTCTCCGTCAGGGTCTGCTGATTGAAAAGGTTGTAGAGCATAATCATCATCAGAGTGATGACCAGCCATAACGCCAGATTTTTATAGAACGGATTCAAAGGACCTTTACCTCCTAAAATTGATTAGACAAATGGATACAAAGTAAGCATCCATCTATATTATGAAAGCAGAAGTTCCACGCGCAGTACGGTACGGGTTGAAGCGGTCACTTTTACAGGATCTGCGATCCGGTGTCCGGCCAGCCAGATGATCTCTCCCCGGCAGACCAGAACCGGGCATCGGCGCCGGGTTTCCGCCGGAACTTTCCGGTTGATGAAATAGGTTTTCACTTTCTGGGTTCCCCGCATTCCCAGGGGAATAAAGCGGTCTCCGGGCCGGATGTTCCGGATGACCATCGGAACATCCAGCTTATCCATATCAAAAAAGGCAACATTTTGTCCAGTATGTTGAAGAACCGGCAGATGTTCCGGTGCGCACCGGGAAAACACAAGGGATGCACCGATTTCCGGAAGAGAAACGGTTCCCGGCCCGGTGACGTCATGGCGGAACAGGGGCGGCGGTGAAACCGGGGGCCGTGTGCGCAGCGGAAGGGCAGCCCGTGCGATCCGGAGGCGGTCGCCGGAACAGGATACCCGGACCTGATCCGGCAGATCCAGGAAACGCGCGCTGCCGCTGCTGCTGTCGAGAAGTCCCGTGATCTCCTCCACATGGGTAAAGGTGATCCGCCGCAGATTTCCCCTGACCTGTTCCAGCGCCCGCCGGATAATCCGGCGACGGGCCCCGGGCGGCAGCCGCCGGATTTCCGGAACCGACAGATCGACGGCATCCTTTTCCTGCCGGATCATGCACTGTTCATAAAGCGGCGTCACCAGTGATGCCAGCCATGCCTCATCCTCGCGGAGAATATCCGCCAGCCGGTTCAGGGTCTGGATGAAACGGGGATTGTACTCCCGCAGGAGTGACGGCAGGAGACAGTGGCGGACGCGGTTTCTGAGAAAGCGGATGTCCGTATTGGTGGCATCGACTCTGTAGGGGATGCCGCAGGCATCGAGATAGTCAATGAGTTCCGCCCGGGTGACATCGATCAGGGGCCGGACGATACGCCCCGCCCGCACCGGCGGAATACCGGAAAGTCCTGCCGGGCCGCTTCCCCGCAGCAGTGCCATCAGCACCTGCTCTGCGTTGTCATCGGCATGATGACCCAGTGCGATGGTATCATAGCCGTGTTCCTGTGCGATGGCGTCGAAAAAATCATACCGAACCTGCCGTGCCGCTTCCTCAAGGGAAAGTTTCCGGCTCTTTTTGTACCGGCGGACATCCCGCCGTTCCATGTGGTATGGAATCCCGTGCCGCCGGGCCAGATCTGCCACGAAGCGGGCATCCTCATCCGATGCGGTGCCGCGCAGCATATGATGCAGATGTGCAATGCCGAGGCGAAGACCGAAGCGGGGCGCAAGGGCCGTCATAACGGAAACAAGGGCTACCGAATCCGGCCCGCCGGATACGCCTATAAGAACGGCATGTCCCGGCTGAAACATGTGAAACCGTGTCACTGCCCGGGAAACGCGGTGGTGTATTTCTCTGGAAGGATCGTCTGTCACAGGCGGTCCGGAACTGTAACGGAAGCGGTCTTCGTTTTCATTTTCTGAAACACTTTTTCATTATCCCGATGCGCCCGTATAAAGTCAATAAAAAAGGAACCGAAGCCGGGTTCCTCCGGCGGAAAAAAACTTTCCTTTTCCCCTTGCATTACAAACTGGATGACTTATAATGTGCGTTGGTTGTGCTAGGCGGGGAGCTAGCGGTGCCCTCGACCCGAAATCCGCTTTATGCGGGGCTAGATCGG
>JBEPXL010000223.1:0-6048 GCA_041641935.1 Desulfobacteraceae bacterium
AACGGCAAGCGGTTTCAGCTGACCCGGGACCATGTTCTCAAGGTCCGGCTCGAAGGACGGGAGGCCGGCAGTCCGCTGGCCCAGACCAAAAACATCTTGAAAGAAATCACGCAACGTGTTAACGCCTGAACAACTTTCACGATATTCCGAACCCCGATGATCTGCTGATTTTTTCTATGAAACCAGTATGCTATATTTTTTTTATCTGGATGGCTGCGGGCGTGATGCTTCTGAGCGGCTGTCCGGAATCCGCCACCGGACCGCCGGAACCGGAATTTCTCATCCGGGTCGGAGAAACCACCCTGTCCCACACCGAATTCAACCGGGCCTTCGATATTCATAAAATGGCCTATGATTACGACAGGATCGATGATCCGGCCACCCTGCAGGAAATGAAGCGCCAGTTTCTGAAACAGATGACCGAGCAGGTGCTGCTGCGGGAACGGGCCCGGGATATGGGGCTGACGATCAGCGACACGGAACTCAATGCGGCTGTCCGGTCGTTTCAGGCCGGTTATCCGGAGGGAGAATTTGAAAAGGCGCTGCTGGAGTCGGCCATCTCCTTTGAAAACTGGAAAGAAGGGGTCCGGACCCGTCTGCTCATCGAAAAAGTGGTACAGGCGGATCTGGCGGAAAAGGTTTCAGTAACCTCCGAAGAAATCGAGGCGGCGGCATCGGAAGGAATGGACCCGGATATGGTCCGGGAGCGGCTCCGCCTGCAGAAAGCGGAGGCATCCTACGCGCCCTGGGTTGAAAATCTCCAGAAAATCTATACTATTGAAATCAGCACGGCGGACTGGCTCACTGAGCGAAATGATTCGTAAGGCCGGTTCGGGATATTCACAGTATTATTCGTAACAGCGGGGTCGTACATGTTAAATACGAAACGCCATACCATCCGGTGGTATACCGGATACGGTATTTTCATTCTGATGATCATTCTTCTGCTGACGCCGTCCCTGATGGCACGGGCGGAGGACCCGGAGGTGGTCGACCGGATTGTGGCCGTTGTCAATGACGAGATCATCTCTCTTTCTGAACTGAACCGGCTCCTCTCTCCCTATGAAGAACGGATCAGAACCCTGGGCTACACGTCGGAACAGGAACGGGAAATGATCTACAAGGTGCGGGAGGATCTCCTGAACCAGCTCATTGACCAGAAGCTGACCGCCCAGGAATCGGACAGGGCCAGCATTACCGTCAGTGAAGCGGAGATAGACGCCGCCCTGGAACGGATCAAGCAGCAGAGTTCCTATACCGAAGAGGATATGGTAACGGCTCTGGAGCAGGAAGGCTCCTCCATGGCAGAATTCCGGGAGCAGCTCCGGGAGAAAATTCTCCGTACCAAACTGGTCAACCAGGAAGTCCGGTCGAAGATCGTCATCACGGACGAGGATATCCGGGAATATTATGAGGCCAACCAGGACGAGTACGGCGGCGAAAAGCAGTACCAGCTCCGGAACATCCTGCTGACGGTTCCGCTCTATGCCGATTCTTCCGAAAAAGAAACGGTTGAACAGCGGATGGCGGCAGTTGTAGAGCAATTTGAAGCAGGAAAGTCCTTTTCAGAACTGGCCCGTCAGTACTCGGAATCGCCGATGGCGGAAACCGGCGGTGAACTGGGTTCCTTTGCACTGACCGATCTGACGCCCCAGCTTCAGACGGCGCTGGATGGACTGGAGATTGGAGAAATCACTCCGATTCTGGACACGGAGCAGGGATATCAGGTGATCTATGTGGAGGAAATTGTCCAGAATCCCGGCAGAAGTCTGGAAGAGGTAACCCCGGAGATCGAGGAAAAGCTCTATAACGAAATCGTCAACGAAAAGGTCGAATCCTGGCTCAGTGAACTCCGGGAAAGCGCCCACATCAAAATCATCCGGTGACAGGATGGCGGACACACCGGCCCGGCGCGTGTCTTCCCGGCGAAGTGACAGAACCCGTTTCACCACACCGGCCATTGTACTGCGGCGGATGCCCTACGGTGACGCCGACCTGATCGTCACCCTTCTGACCCCGGAGCGGGGCAAATTTGCTGCCATTGCCAAATCAGCCCGGCGGAGCACCCGCCGGTTCGGCGGTATTCTGGAACCGTTCGCCGGACTGGAAGTGGTCTGCAGCACCGGCAGAGGCCGCCTGCCCGTGCTGCAGGAGGCGGTCCTGAAACAGCCCTGTTCTGCCATCTGCGGCGACTTCTGTAAAACCGCCTATGCCAGTTACTGGGCGGAACTTCTCTGCTGCTGGCTCGAAGACGATGAGAAGCAGGACGAAGTCTACCACCTCCTCCGGCATGTACTCGGCGCTTTGAGCGAAGGCAGGGAGGACAGTGGCCCGCTGAGTGTTTTTTTCCAGATCCGGCTGATGGCGCTGGCGGGCTTTTCCCCTGTCCTGAACCGGTGCGGCGGTTGCGGGCAGAATCTGGATGAAATGCCGGGCGTTCATCTGGTGTTTGATCTGAAAAAAGGCAGCCTGATCTGCGGCTCCTGTGCTGAATCCCGCCCGAGGGGAAGTGCGGGCCCCGCAGTACGCCTTTCCAAGGGGTCGGCCCGGCAGCTTCTCTGGCTGATTCATGCGCCGACGGAAGCGGCGAAGCGGCTCCGGTTCTCTGATGCGTCGCTGGGGGAATGTCTTGCGTTTCTGGAGGCGTTCGTCCCCTACCATCTGGGGAAAACGCCCCGGAGTCTCGGGGTTCTTCGGCAATTACGAAAGGGATCATCATGACGGACATATTTCGGGAAATTCTGGCTTCGAAACGGGTTGTCGCCTCTGCGCCCTGCCGGATCGACATGGGGGGAACCCTGGACATCAGTACCTTTTACTATCCCCTGCGCCACCACAATCCCTGCACCTTCAACATTGCCCTGGACATGAGAACCGAGGTGCGCCTGCTTCCCCACGAAGAGGGCCGGGTCAGGGTCTCTTCCGAGGGGTTTGAAAGCGCGGAATTTCCCGTCAATGAAGCCCCTTTTGACCATCCCCTGGGGCTGATCTTTGCCATCGCCACCTATTTTCAGGCCGACGGTGTCCATATCGTCATCAAATCGGCGTCTCCGCCCCGGGCGGCCCTCGGCGGCTCCTCTGTCGCATCGGTGGCCCTGATCGGCGCTTTTTCCAGCATCATGGACCGGATCGGCGCCTACCGGCCCCTGTACCGCCGGGAGATCGCCATGCTGGCCCATGACCTGGAAGAGAGCGTGGCGGCCGTACTCTGCGGGCTGCAGGATCAGCTGGCGGCCTCTTACGGCGGTGTCAATGTGTGGCGCTGGCACGGTCGGGTCAAGGAAGGCGTCTTTGAAAAGGAACGGGTCATCAAAAAAGGAGAAATCCGGAACCTGGAGCGCCACATTCTGCTGGCCTACTGCGGCTCGACCCATATTTCCCACTCCGTCAACGGCATCTGGATGAATCAGTTCATCGCCGGGAAGACACGGAAACAGTGGCAGGAAATTATCCGCTGCACCCAGCAGTTTATCGAAGCGATCCGTCGTGAGGAATACGGAAAAGCCGCCGAAGCCATGAACCGGGAGACCGCCATCCGCCGGGAAATGACACCGGACGTACTCGATGATATGGGGGCGACCCTGGTCGCTGACGCCGTGGCTCAGGGATGCGGGGCACGGTTTACCGGGGCCGGCGGCGGCGGATGTATCTGGGCCATCGGCGGGGCGGATGCCATTGCCCGGCTCCGGAACGTATGGGAAAAGACCCTGCTGCAGCGGGAGACGGCCTGCCTGCTTGACGTGAAGATCGACAACGACGGACTCAAACTGCCAATCTTGTGAGGAATCAAATGTACTTTCAGGACATTATCTTATCACTTCAGCAATTCTGGGCGCAGAAGGGATGTATTCTGGTGCAGCCCTATGACATGGAGGTCGGGGCCGGAACCTTTCATCCCACAACCCTTCTCCGGGCCCTGGGGCCGGAACCCTGGAACGTGGCCTATGTCCAGCCTTCCCGCCGCCCCACAGACGGCCGCTACGGCGAAAACCCGAACCGGCTGCAGCACTACTACCAGTATCAGGTCATTCTCAAACCGTCTCCGGCCGATGTTCAGGAACAGTATCTGGACAGCCTGAAAGTGCTCGGAATCGATGTACTGGAACATGATATCCGGTTCGTGGAGGACGACTGGGAATCCCCGACCCTCGGCGCGGCGGGTCTGGGATGGGAGGTCTGGCTCGACGGCATGGAAATCACCCAGTTCACCTATTTTCAGCTCTGCGGCAGTATTGAACTCCATCCCGTCTCCGTGGAACTGACCTACGGTCTGGAGCGGATCGCCATGTACCTGCAGGGGGTGGACAATGTCTACGACCTGAAGTGGAACGACCGGATCACCTATGGCCATGTCTATCATCAGCAGGAGGTGGAGCAGTCCACCTACAACTTTGAAAAGGCCGACGTTTCCATGCTCCTCGATCTCTTCGGCAGATACGAGGGAGAGGCGGAGCGGGTGATCGCGGACGGACTGGTTCTTCCGGCCTATGAATACTGCCTGAAATGTTCACACACCTTCAACCTCCTGGATGCGCGGGGCGCCATCAGCGTGACCGAGCGGACCGGCTACATCGGCCGGATCCGGAACCTGGCCCGGGCCTGTGCCAGAGCCTATCTGGAACAGCGGGAGGCAATGGGATTTCCGTTACTGGAGAAGGAATCGACATGAAAACGCTACTGGTTGAAATCAGAACAGAGGAAATTCCGGCAGGATATATCATACCCGCCCTGAATGCCTTTTCGGCACAGATCGGAAAGCGGCTCGATGACGCCCGCATCACCCACGGAGATGCGGAAATTTTCGGCACACCCCGGCGGCTTGCCGTGCGGGTGGCGGATGTGGCGGAAGAACAGAAATCCGTCACTTCGGAAGTGACGGGTCCGCCCGAGAAGGTCGGTTTTGACGCCGACGGCAACCCCACGGTGGCCGCCGAAAAATTCGCGGAAAAAGTGGGTGTACCCGTAAGCGAAATCCGGATCAGGGAAACGGAGAAAGGACGGTATCTGACCGCAGAGAAGACAGAACCGGCGCTGGATTCGGTAAAAATCCTGAGCGACATGCTGCCGGAGGTGATAGCGGCGATTCCCTTTCCCAAGGTCATGAAATGGGGAACCCTGTCGGTTCACTTTACCCGCCCGGTTCATTCCATCCTGGCCCTTCTGGGAGAAACCGTCATTCCCTTCACCTTCGGCGATGTCGCCAGCGGGAATCTGACCGTGGGGCATCGCTTTACCCATCCCGACACGATCCCTATTGCCGATCCGGGCGAATATGTGCAGGCACTGCGTTCCGCCAACGTGATCGCCGATCTGGATGAACGACGACGGATTGTGGGCGAAGCGGTTGAAAAGGCGGCGGCAGAGCAGGGGGGCGGGATTCTGCCTGACCCGGAACTCCTGGATACCGTCAATAACCTGGTGGAATACCCGGCGGTGGTGACCGGAAAATTCGACGAGGCGTTTCTGGAGGTACCGGACGAGGTGCTGATCACGGCCATGCGGGAACATCAGAAATATTTCGCCGTGGTGGACAGCAGCCGGCGGCTCATGCCCTGCTTCATCGTGGTGAACAATACACCGGCAAAGGACATGGCGCTGGTGGCCCGGGGGCATGAACGGGTTCTCCGGGCCCGCCTTTCCGACGCCCGGTTTTTCTACCGGGGCGATGTCCAGACAACGTTTGCGGAATGGAACGAAAAACTGAAAAAGGTGCTGTTCCAGGCGAAACTCGGCTCGGTCCACGAAAAGACCGAACGGGTCCGGAAACTGGCGGAGTATCTGGCAGAACAGGTTGCGCCGGATGCGGATCTGAAGAAAAAAGCCGCCCGGGCCGCGGAACTCTGCAAGGCCGATCTCGTAAGCCAGGTGGTGGTGGAATTCACAAAACTGCAGGGCATCATGGGCCGGATCTATGCCGGTATTGCCGGAGAGGAACCGGATGTGGCCACCGCCATCGAGGAACATTACCGCCCCACCCATTCCGGCGGCAGACTTCCCGAGACGGATACCGGCGCGGTTCTTGCCGTCGCCGACAAGATCGACGCCATC
>JBEPXL010000224.1:0-6013 GCA_041641935.1 Desulfobacteraceae bacterium
GTTAATATCCTTGATCGCACTCAGGACGGCATTGAGATGCCGGATCCGCTCCTGCTCCGGTTTGCAGTTGTTGTTCAGGGAAAGTTCTTCCATATGCTGAGAAGCAGATATATCGCTCATCGGGACCGCTCGGGAAAGTTGGGGTAATCGGTTTGAATATCCGGGAGAATATACCATTTGCGGGGAGAAGACAAGGTGTTCTTTTGGGGGCAGTCAATGGCTTGTTGCAGTGCTGATATGGAGGGTGTTTCTATTGCGGTGTGTGCGGGGACGGTTTATGGTGACCGGCAGGATCAATCGAAAGAGAAGGGGAGAGTACCCTCTCCCCTTCCGGCAGCTATTCCATCTCTTTCCGCGCCTCAACCAGTTCATCATGCATCTTCTGTGAATGCGCCTTCTTTTTCATGGAGGCGGTTTCAATACCATCCAGCAGTTCCGCCGGATAATCGGGCCGCCTGTCAAAATCGAACACTTCCAGCATGTTCCCGCGCGCATCCGCGTAGATGGCCCGGCCCAGGGCGGAGCGTGTCACCACCGTTGTCCAGCCGTCTTCTGCGCCCAGGCCGCCGAAGGAAATATCGGCGTATTCCGATGCGTAATCCGGGCAGTAGTGGCAGGCGTAGCGTTTCATGAAGTCGAGCTGGTCCAGTGGAATGGATTTGAATTCGCCGCTGTTGAGCCAGATCATGAACCGGTCCTTGATGTTGACCCGGTCCACATCCTCCCAGTCGAAACCGCCGATCTGCTCCAGTTTCCATTTTTCATCTTCACCGAAGAAGAAGTTCCCCGAGCAGAAGAGCCCCAGGCAGTACTTGATGGAGTCGGTGGGGACAATGCTCATGGCTTCCATCTTCCGGACCGCCTTGATCTGGCAGGGGGTTCCGACCATCGCCACCCGGCGAAGCCCTTTCTGCATCATGGGCCGGAATTCGGCAACGGAGGGCGAAAAGGTGGAGTATCCCCGGCCAAAGTGGTTCATGCCGTGGGAACTGTCAATGTAGAAACCGGCCGCGTCGAGGATTTCCTGCCGGGTCGTCGCCAGCCACGGCTCCCGCTGGAAGGAGCCGGTACGCCGGGTGACAATGGCCCCGTCGATATGGCCCCGGTCGAACAGATGGAGCAGCAGGGCGGTGACGACACCGCCGTCGGTGGCCCGTTCCCGGATCAGCGGATCGCGGGCCTGGGCCAGGGAGGTTTCCAGCACCCGGCCCATGGGCGGTTCCCAGCCGGCGACCTCACGGGTCTCTTCCTGGTATTCGTCAATCTCCGGACAGATGGAATAACAGAGGCCGCACTCGATACATTTATCATGATCCGCAAATCCGGGGGTTCCCTCGGCATCCAGTTTCAGCGCACCGTAGTTGACGGATGTACAGAAGGTGACGCATCCGCCGCACCGGTGGCAGAGTCCCGGATCCTGAACTTCCCTGATCAGGTTTTCAAAGGTTTTCATGATGCCTCCTGCACTTCCGGCCGGGGGTACAGACCTGCTTTTTCCACAATTTCCGGGACCATCTCTTCCCACTCGATGGCCATGACATGGAAGCCCCGCACCCCTTCCACTTCCTTGAGGCGCTCAATGGACTCGATGCAGATTCTGACCCCTTCCTCGGCCTGTTTTTCCTTCGGGGTTCCGGAAAGCCGTTTCACCACCTCTTCGGGTACATCCATGCCCGGCACCCGGTTTTTCATGTACCGGGCCATGCCGGCAGACTTCATGGGCGTCAGACCGGCCAGGATGTAGACCTGTTCATGGAGGCCCCGGTCCACCACCAGTTTCATCCACTCCTCGAATTTTCCCAGATTGTAGATACACTGGGTCTGGATAAATTCGGCCCCGGCCGCCACTTTCTTGGCCAGTCGGGGAACCCGGATTTCAAAGGGATCGGCAAATGGGTTGGCGGCTGCGCCCACGAACATTTTCGGGGGACGCTTGATCTCGTCGCCGCCGATGAATTTCCCCTCATCCCGCATCCGTCGCACCGTCTGGAGCAGCTGCATGGAGTCGAGATCGTGGACATTCTGGCCGCTGGCGTGGTCGCCGAAGCTCTGGTGATCGCCGGAGAGGCAGAGAATGTTATGGATATCCCAGGACGCCGCCCCCAGAATGTCACTCTGGAGGGCGATCCGGTTCCGGTCCCGGGTCACCATCTGGAGTACCGGTTCCAGCCCCAGCGTTTTAAGGCGGATACAGGCCGCCAGGGAGGACATCCGGCAGACCGAGGTCTGGTTGTCGGTGATGTTGATGGCATCCACATGGTCCTTGATCAGTTCGGCCTTCTGGATAATCGGTTCGGGATCACTGCCCCGGGGCGGGCCACATTCGGACGTGACCGCGTAGAAGCCTGCTTTCAGAACCTTTTCGAGTTTGCTCGGTGTTTTGATTTCCGTCGCTGTCATTTCAGATCCTCCCTCACCAGTTTCCGCGGCCCCCCGGCCCGGTCCGTGGACCAGTCCTTGAGGGGGGTGAGCGTTTCATAGTCCGCCATTCTGCCCAGAAGCGCGAGCCGGTCCACAATCAACTGCCAGGCGCAGTCCACTTCCTTGTTGATTTCGCACTTCCCCTGGGTGGAGCCGCCGCAGGGACCGTTGAGAACACGCTTGGCACACCGGGCGATGGGGCAGATGCCGCCGGTGGTGGCAAGGACACACTGGCCGCAGGCCTGGCACCGTTCTTTCCACAGACCGACTTCATCCGTCGCCCCCAGAAAGGTGGTATTGAGGCCCGGGTAGATCGGTTTCGGATATTTTTCCGCCATGAACTGGACCCCGATACCGCAGGCGGTGGAGAGGATCGCGTCGGCCGTCTCGATCTGGTTTTCGGCCTTTTCAAAATATTCGTGTTCGCACTGGCGCTCAATGCCGCCGTTGATGATTTCGATATCCAGGCCCTCCTGGGTCGCCTTCATCCGGAGCATGGACGCCAGAATTTCCGCCTCTTTGTTGCCGCCCTGCTGGCACACGGCCACACAGGTATTGCATCCGAAGACCAGGACATTTTTATGATTCCTGATCATTTCCCACAGTTCTTCGATGGGTTTCTGTTCGCCGACAATCATCTATGTCTTTCTCCTTTCCTGCGCCCTGTTGCGTGCGCACCAGATGGGGGACGGACCGAGTGTTCTTACCTTTTCCGTAAACTCGGAGCAGATTTCCGCCCATCGCGGTCCCATTGCGGCGGACAGATTGAACATCTCCAGCCGCTCGGGGTCAATTCCGACTTTGGGCAGAAGGGTTTTCAGATACTGGATTCGTTTTGCTGCGTTGGTATTTCCTTCCAGGAAATGACATTGTTCCTCCAGTCACCCGGCCACGAAAAGGCCGTCCACCCCCCGCTCGAAGGCCCGGAGGACATAGGAATGGTCCAGCTTGCCGGTGCAGGGCAGACGGATGATCTTTACGCTGGGAGAGTAGGAGAGCCGCATGACACCGGCCAGATCCGCTGCCGCAAACGCGCAGTAGTGGCAGGCAAAGGCCAGCACCTTGGGTTCCCATCCCTCCGGTATTTCACGCGGCGCTTCCACAGGAGGCATCTCCTCTTTCATATCGTTTGCAACCGCTTGCGTCTGTGCCATATCTTCTCCTTTTGTATCCATCGCGGTGATCCATCATCGGTGATGATGAATCACCGGTTACTGTTCGGTCATGAATCCGTTGCCGCATCGATCATGGCGCTGATCTGGTCATCACGGAAGCTGTTGACCTGAAACGCCTTGGCCGGGCAGACGCCGGCGCAGATGCCGCATCCGGTGCAGAGAACCTCGTTGTGGCTGATCTTTCCGTCCTCGTCGATGTAGGGCGATCCGAAGGGACAGAGCCGCATGCACATCAGACACGACATGCAGCTGTCCCGGTCATGCTTGGAAATGATGCCGGAAACGGTCAGACGATCATGGGAAAGAATCACGCCGGTACGTCCCGCTGCAGCCAGTGCCTGGCTGACGGTTTCGTCTATATTCTTGGGCGCATGGGCCAGACCGGCCACATAGATGCCTTCGCTGGGGAAATCCACCGGCCGCAGTTTCACATGGGCCTCCAGAAAATAACCGTCCGGGTTCCGGGTCAGCTTGTACTTTTCGCCGGTTTTTTCCGTCGTCGGATGGGGCCGGAGTCCGGTGGAAAGAATCAGGTAATCCGCGTCCAGGGCCACATCCCGGTTGAGGACGTAATCGAAGGCAGTGACATGGACCTGATTTCCTTTCACCTCCACCGCCGGTTTCCGGTCCGGCTCGAACCGGAAGAAGACCACCCCGAGTTCCCGGGCCTTCTGGTAGTAATCCTCCCGCAGACCGTAGGTCCGGATGTCACGATAAAGAACCGTCACATGGGCGTCCGGAGATGTTTCCTTGATGGCGATGGCGTTCTTGATGGCGTCCTGGCAGCAGATCCTGGAACAGTAGTTTTCGGGTTCTTCCCGGGAACCGACACACTGGATCATGACGAAATGCTTCCCGGCCGGATTTATTCCTTCGGCGATCTCCTTTTCCAGGGCCCGCTGGGTCATGATCCGGTCGCTCTGGCCGTAGCCGTACTCGGTGGGCGTGTATTCCACACCGCCGGTAGCCACCACGACGGCACCGTGCTGGAACTGGTCGCCGTTCTTCAGGGTTGTCCGGAAGTTCCCCACATAGCCGCCGGTATGGTCCACTTCTGTCCCTTTGTGGATGGTAATTTTCGGATGCGCTTCCGCCTCGGCGATTCTGGTTTTCACAAAAGACTGCACATCGCTGCCGTCCAGGGTCCGGTAGACCGATTTTGCCAGTCCGCCGATTTCCTCTTCCTTTTCCACGAGATGGACATCAAATCCCTGGTCGGCCAGAGACAGTGCCGTTGTCATTCCGGCGATGCCGCCGCCGATGACCATCGCCGACGGAAGAACCGGGACGGAACTCGTCTCCACCGGCTGCAGATGGCGGGATTTGGCCACATTCATCCGGACAATATCCGATGCTTTTTTCGTGGCCGCCTCGTTCTGCCCCATATGACACCAGGAACACTGCTCCCGGATATCGGCCAGCTCAAAGAGATACTTGTTGAGCCCGGCGTCCCGGATGGTGTCCTGAAACAGCGGTGCGTGTGTCCGCGGCGTACAGGAGGCGACGATCACCCGGTTGAGGCCGTGTTCCCGGACCAGTTCCTTGATTTTTTCCTGCCCGTCCGGGGCACAGGCGTACATCAGGTCGTCGGAAAGGACCACATTTTGCTCACCGCGCATATCATCGGCCACTTTTTTGACATCCACCGTCTGGGCAATGTTGATGCCGCAGTGGCAGATAAAGACGCCGACCCGGGGATCCTGCCCGGTCACATCGGTTTCGGGCGGGAGTTCCACTTCCGTGATTTCGGTTCCCCGCGCCTCGGCCAGCAGGGCCATGCTCCGGCCTGCCACCGCGCTTCCCTGGGCCACCGTTTCCGGGATATCCTTGGGCCCCTGAAACGTTCCGGTGACATAAATGCCGGGACGGCTGGTCTCCACCGGGGTAAACTGTTCGGTCCGGGCGAACCGGTGCTCGTTGGGCGTAATGCCGAAGGTCTGCGCAAATGCGAGGGCGTCCTGATGGGGCTGAAAACCGATGGAGAGGACGACCATGTCATAGACCTCGTCCACCAGGGTTCCGTCCTCTTTCGCATACCGGAGAATCAGGTTGTCGGTTCCCGGTTCCTGGCGTATATCCGATATCATGGCCCGGCGGTAGGTGACGCCGTACTGGTCCCTGGCCCGGTCCACATATTTGTCAAAATCCTTGCCGAAGGCCCGCATCTCCATGTAGAAGATGGTCGGCTCAATGGTTCCGTCATGTTCTTTGGCGATGACCGCCTGCTTGGTGGCGTACATGCAGCAGACCGATGAACACCAGGGATTGGCGTTCCGTTTGTCCCGGGAGCCCACACACTGGATCCAGGCGACCCTGCGGGGATGACGTTCATCCGAGGGACGTTTGATTTCGCCCATGAACGGACCCGAGGCCGACAGAATCCGCTCGAACTGGATCGAGGAGACCACATTGGGCCA
>JBEPXL010000225.1:0-6011 GCA_041641935.1 Desulfobacteraceae bacterium
GATCACGATCGGAAGCGGATTGGTGGCATTGGCCATCCCGACCGCCCGGGCCGCTTTGGGACTGCCTGCCCGCCGGGCCAGTTCACCGTAAGAGACGGTATCACCGTACCCAACATCCTGAAGCGCCTGAAGAACCCGCTGCTGAAACGGTGTTCCGGTAAGCCTGTGCGGAAAGGAAAAGGTTTTCCGCCTGCCCTCGAAGTATTCATTCAGTTGACGAACCACCGCTTCGAAAGCGGCGGAATTCTCCTGCCATGCGGGATCAGGGTCATAGGGATTTCTTCCGTCGGGAAAGGCAATCAGGCAGAGTCCTTCCGCATCTCCGGCTAAAAGCAGCCGTCCGACCGGTGTATCCATGAACGTATATTCCATCGCTCGGTTCCTTCCAAATGACTGGTTTTGGAGAAAATCATTACCTGCCCGGCAGGATCCTGCCGGTTCAGTCCGGTATGGTACCAGAATTGAATTATTCCAGAATTTGCCGGCCAAGTCAAAATCTAAACCGCCTGCTCCGGGAATCCTTCAATCCAGCTGCTGAATGCGCCGGGCTTCTAATCATACTTTAATAAAACACTGCTACAACAGGCGATACAGTGCTAGAATCCGCATCCCATTCTGTTTGAGCAGCCCGGACTGCATTATTTTTTCCAATTTGAAAAATACAAGAGACACAGTTGTATGAAGCAGCATCCGATTATGCACATGAAGCATGATACGATCAACAGTTCCGATGCCGGGGGGATCGGACAGTTTTTTTCTGAATACATTGCCCATCTGTTTTCGGCAAAAACGCTGGATCGAATGGAAAGTACCGTTTCCCGGCATCCGGTCGGTCTGCTGGTCATCCAGATGGAGGACTTCTTCAATCTTGCACATGCCTGCGGGGAAGTCACCGCCCTTCGGATTCTCCAGATCCTTCAGCAGGAAGCCTCCGCTCTTTTTGAACGCTTCTTCCCGGCCTGCAGCCTCATTACCCTGGAAGCGTATACCCTCCATGAACTCCTTTTCTGCTTTCAGCTGCCGGAACCGATGATCGCACGGCTGCCGGATATGGTAACCGCCTACCGCTTCTGCCTGTCGGAAGCAGTTCATCAGCAAGCCCGGGACATGACCCGGCAACCGTTGTGCATCCAGGCCGGCTGTGCCTGGATTGCGGGTCAGGAGCGGATGGACTTTTACCGGACCCTGTTCCGGGCCTTCTGCGACGCCCGTTTTCTCGCGCAGGGCCGGCAGGCCGACGGAGGCTTTGAACCGGAAAACATATGTCTCCTGTCAGCCTCTGCGGATACACCGCCGGAAGATTCACGGAATATATCAGGTTCACCTTCCACCATAGAGGAACTGGCCCGGTCCGCTCTGGTGGTCCAGCCGGATACACCGGTCAACGTGGTCAGAGTAATGCTCGCAAACCAGCCGCCCATGGCCAGTGTCATCATTGTTGACCACCACAGACCCGTGGGACTGGTAATGCACTATGAACTGGGGCGTAAACTGGGAACCCGCTACGGTGTTTCCCTCTATTATCACCGGGAAGTCACCCGTCTGATGGACCGGTCACCGCTGATAGTGGAACATGACACACCAGTGGAAGAGGTCGCCAAAGCGGCCATGGGTCGGGAACCTGCCAAAGTGTATGATGATATTCTGGTGACCAGAGAGGGCGTTTTTGAAGGTACGGTTTCGGTTCAGCGCCTGCTCGACCATCTGGCCGAGGTACAGGTCCGGATTGCCATGGGAGCCAGTCCCCTGACCGGTCTACCCGGCAATGTCGCCATTGAACAGGAGATCAACCGAAGGGCCGGGCAGCATATCGCCTCCAGCATGATTTACATCGACCTGGATAATTTCAAGGTATTTAATGATGTGTACGGGTTTGACAGAGGAGACAAAATGCTCCTGTTCACCGCAACGGTGATCCGGGAAGCAGTGGAAAAGGCCGGGGAAAAAGGGGATTTTGTCGGTCATGTCGGCGGGGATGATTTTATGGTGATTTCCGGCCCGTCCGTAGCAGAAGGAATCGGAAACACCATCACCGGACATTTTGAACGGGAAATTCCTGCCTTCTATGATGACGAAGACCGCAGACGGGGCTATATTATCGGCAAGGGCCGGGATGGGGTGGAAGGAAAATTTCCGTTTGTATCCGTATCCATCGGCATCATTGATTGTGCCTTTGATGCCCCTGTTTCCATGAATGACCTGAGCCACCGGGTTGCGGGCATCAAGCAATTCGCCAAATCGAAGCCGGGGAATGCCTGCGTCAGAGACCGGCGAACGCCGCTCGGTGCACTGGATATGACGGCAGCGCTTTCACCGGACGAGCCGGCATAAAAAACTCCCCTGCCGATGCTGCAGACAGGGGAAGACAATTCCGGATCCGGTGAGCTTTTACCGCCGGGGAATGGCTATACCTGTGTCGATTCCTCCGTACCTGCCGGTTCATTGGCCGGCAGCGGCGCTTCCATCTCCGGCTCACTGCTGGAAATACTGAAACCTTCCTCTTCCTCTTCAATCTTTTCCACCTGACGCCAGCTCAGCTCGATGGACAGCTTTTCTTTGTCCTTCTTCTTTCTGGCTTCGATCTCCACCTCAATGTTGACACTGGGGTTCAGGGTCACAAACTCACTGCCCCGTTCGATGCAGACTTTCTTGTCCCGGATGCTGTTAGCCAGATCCTGCAGTATATCGGCAAGATTGTCAGAATTCATCGTACCTTTGATCGCAATTTCGTTTTTCATGCTCATATCTCCCTCATTTGTTTTTATTGTTCATCTTCTGACATTTCAGATTCATCCGCCGTCTCCTGATCATCGGTTTCCTCAGAGATTTGATGCTCTTTTTCACCGATGACAAGGGGGGAAACCATTCCCTTTTTTTTCTTTACTTCATAAATCTTCTTTTCCGCCTTTTTCAGGAACTTCTCCAATGCCTTGTCAATTGCGGAATCCACATCCAGTTTTTTACTGATGCTTCTGGACTCCTTTTTCGCCTTTTCCAGGCGTTTGGCCAGATCCAGCCGGACATTGAAGATTACCCGTTTCGTTTCCGTCTCCTCTTTAAAAACACTCATAAGCATTCTCTCTCATCTTTTGTACAATGATTGTACAATACAATTGATATTATATATTGAAAGATATTTTCAAAGTCAACCCTCATGTTCAAAAAACCATTGCCATCAAACTATAGTCTGTGTACTTTTTTTGTACATAAAAACATCAAGAAATTTCTATGATTATAAACATATTTATAAATACAAGTAAGTTATGAAAAGTTCCTTTTTTTCCTAACATTATTTTAACAATTGAATTGACAGTGTAAAGTATTCATATTATTTTTATACAAATTCAAAAACTCCCTTTTTGAGAGGATATCATGTCCGATTTAATGCGCCATACCAAAGCTGAACTGGTGGAAATGATCGAAGGGATGAAACAGAAATCAGATGAATCCCGGAATACGCTAAAAAAAGATCTTGCCGCTGCGGAACAGAAATATACGGACCTGAAATCCCGTTTAGCGGGGCTGGAAGAAGAGATTGGTACCTTGAAAAATGAACGGGACCGTCTGAAAAAAGAATATGACCAGCAGAAGGAAACGCTGGAAGATGAAATTCAGCACACCAGACATTCCCACAAAGACCTGCAGGACCGGTTTGTGCGTGCAGAGGAAGAAAAAAGCACGCTGCGAATGGAACGGGATGATCTGAACAAGGACTACACGCTTCTGAAAGAAAAATTTGATCGGATCAGCCATGACAAGGTCAATCTGATCGAGCAGTTCACGATTCTGGAAGAGGATTTCCAGGAGCTTCAGAACCGCCTCCGATCCTGTGAGGAGCGGTATCAGACAACCCATGAACTCTTCAAGCTGTTTGTTGATAATCAGAAGCAGAAAATCATGCTGCTGGATTCCGGCTATACCTTTCAGTTCATCAACGCAGGCGCACTGGAAACCCTGGGCCTGTCTGATTCCGATGGTTTACTGAACCGGAAAATTTTCGATTTTATAGCCTATGATGATGCACTGAAGCTGAAAGACAAAATCGACAAGGCATTTCTGCGAGGAGACAGGGAAAAGGTCAAGGATATTAAATTTCAGAGAGATAATGGCAATTCTGTGAAACTGAAAATGAAAATCGTCCGCGTACGGTTTGAGGACAAACCATCCGTAAAGCTGATGCTCAAGTAAAGGAAAGATATTCGTCCAATGGAGTTTGATAACAGCTGGAATGCAATTCTCCGTCCCGGCGCCGGAACCCTTTTTTTCGATTCTGTCCGCTCGCTGCCCTTTCAACCGGGTGCGAAAGGCTATCATCCCGTCAACGCCTACTGGCTGGCAGAGATGTGCCGGCTCGTATACCGCCGGGGAACAGAGGAAATCGGTGAACAGGCGCCCTCTCTCAGCCGCCGGGATATCCTGAAACAGGTCGGTCTGGAAGAATACTGCTTTTTACATCGGGGGAATATTTACTGTTCGATTATCCGTACCGCAAACGGTGCGGATAACCCGTTTTCAGTCGTGGTTTTCCGGGGAACCACCGGTTTTGACTGCTGGCTCTCCAACCTCAACACACTTCAGGTTCAGTGGCCGAACGGAGGGATGGTTCACTGCGGCTTTAAAAAGGAATTTTATGCCCTGTGGGGAGAACTGAATGAATGCCTGGAAGCGATCAGGGAACCGGTCTTTTATACCGGACACAGCCTGGGAGCAGCCCTGGCGACCATGCTCGCTTCCCTGCGACCGCCCCGTGCCGTGTACACATTCGGTTCCCCCCGGGTGGGCGATGCCGCGTTCGGCAGAACACTGCAGGAGTTACCCATCTACCGGATCGCCAACAGCCGGGATGTTGTCATCAATGTTCCGATTCCCCGGATTCCCTTTGACTACCGTCATGTAGGAGAGCTTCATCTGTTTCCACGCAATGGAGATCCCTTTCCCTGCCCGGAGATGGATGAGGAGGCGGCGGCGGCAGACGACCCGGGCGACGAAAACGGGAACGGCCATAACGGCAACGGCTCCTTCAAACGGCGGCTGATCGGTCCGCCGGATTTTCTTTACTACCATGCGCCGGTCAATTATGCCGCTTATCTTGCACGGGAGATCGGAGGTGGATCAATGCCGGCATCACAGCAGCAGGCATCTGTGCAGGGTTTCCACTGATCGCCTCCGCTTCCTTAAACCGGAGAGAGAGAAGATACAGGCTCATCTGGCAGGAAGATCAAAAGCAGGAGCCGTGACGACAAAAGGGCGGGAGAATCATCCCCCGCCCTTTTGTTTTACTGATTTACCGGCGTTTCCGCCGGATGATGTATGGGTTTATCGGCATTCAGCCGCTCCGGTTTACTTCTCCCCGCGCATTCTGAGGACAAGCGCCGAAGCCGCACTGAAGGCGACCGCGAGAATCGCCAGTGTCAGACCGGCGGTTCTGCCGGAATTACCGGCGGACTCGATGAAACAGGTATCGCTGCCGCCGTCTTCGCAGTTGATGCAGGGTTCTACGCCTTCGGCCTGAGCAAATCCTGCGTACGGGATAATAATGTCTCCGTTGGCAAGATAGTCGAAGTCGTTCATGCCGCCATCCTGAACTGCGAAGGTGACTGCATTTCTGTCATCATTGAACTGACCTTCAAGCGTAATATCTCTCCAGGCGCCATCCCAGATGAAGAATCTGGTATTCGCCGGCAGTGGTTCAGAGAAGTGAACCATGAGGGTTGCCATGTCGCCGGGATTGGCTACTGACAGCTTGAACCCGATCAGTCCGTTCTGGAAATCAACAGTTTCGGGAATCGCCGGAACCATATCCGGTCCGAAGGCCTGCAGGAAGGTGATTCCTTCTACATTTTCCAGACCATGAACCGCCCAGCATCCACTGCCATCAAAGGCATTCACGAACTTGACGATCATGGTGGCAGGATCAAGACCCGGAATGCAGGGTGCTGCCTGCTGATCATCCGGTATCCCGTCTCCATCATTGTCTCCCGCCATCGGACTCATTGTGGTGAAACTGTACG
>JBEPXL010000226.1:0-6003 GCA_041641935.1 Desulfobacteraceae bacterium
ACAGCCCGTTAAACGCCCAGCATCCCCACCACCGCGCCGGTCATGGATGTTGCCAGCGTTCCGGCCACGATGGACCGGAATCCCATCGCCACAATCTCTTCCCGCCGTTCCGGGGCCATGGTGCCCATGCCGCCGATCATGATGCCCAGGCTGCCGGGATTGGCAAACCCGCACAGGGCATAGGTGATGATGATCCGGCTCCGGAAGCTGAGGGTCTCCTCCGGCAGACGGCTCAGATCCAGATAGGCCACAAACTCGTTCAGAACCGTTTTGGTTCCCATAAGCGCACCGGCAGCGGGGGCTTCAGCCCAGGGAATGCCCATCAGCCAGACCGCCGGCGCCATGAGCCAGCCCAGACACCGCTGCAGCGTCACCGGCTGTCCCGTCAGATCCGGCAGAATCCCCAGAAACAGATTGATCAGATGGACCAGGGCCACCAGCACCACCAGCATGGCAATGATATTGATGAGCAGCTGAACGCCCTGAATCGTCCCTTTTGTGACGGCGTCCATGGCACCGGCTGCGGTTTCGGGCTGTACCAGTTCACCGGCTGTCTTTTCGCCGGTCTCCGGCACCATCAGTTTGGAGATGACCACCGAGGCCGGCACGCTGATGATGGAGGCGGTCAGAATGTGGCCCATGATGCCGGGAATGGTCCGGCTCAGAAGGCTGGCATAGAGGACCATGACCGTTCCGGCGATGGTGGCCATGCCGCAGGTCATCAGGGTGAAGAGTTCGCTCCGGGTCATCACTTTCAGGTAGGGCCGGACAAACAGGGGCGCTTCCACCATTCCCACAAAGATATTGGCCGAAACCCCCAGTCCCTCCGCTCCGCCCAGTTTCATGGTCCGCTGCAGAATCCGGGAAAAGCCTTTGACCAGGCGCGGCAGAATGTTCCAGTAGAACAGGAGGGAAGAAAGGGCGCTGATCACCAGAATCAGCGGCAGGGCACGGAAGGCGAGAATATAGGCCGCGCCCGGAAATTTCTCGTCAAAGGGAAGATCAGCGCCGCCGAGGTAGCCGAACACCATCGCTGTTCCGGCGGCCGTGGATTCCTCCAGAAACAGAACCAGCCGGTTCAGACCCAGAAATATGTTCTGAAAAAGCGGAATCCGCAGCAGCACCAGGGCGGTGAGAATCTGCAGCGTGAATCCGATGAGAACCAGCCGGGGGGAAACCGCCCGGCGGTTTTCACTCAGCCCCCATGCCAGGGCGGCGAAGACGAGTATGCCTGCCATGCTTTGAAACACCATCCGCAGCTCCTTCCGGTGACGGAATCATCCTGACGTATGGTTCTTTTGCCACAGAAAGAGACGGCTGTAAAGATACTTGCAGAACACGGCGGATTTTCGGACGGGACGGCAGCAGGAAAGAGGGCGGAAGAGGCGGTCCTGCCATCCGGGCGTTTGCCGCGGATGGCGGAGAGGAAAAAACGGGAGACTATTCGCCGGCCGGCGGTGCAAAGCTGCGCTGCCCCAGTTCCCGGTTCAGCATGAACATACCGCCGCCCGTTCCGTTGACCAGTTTGAGTTCGTCAATCACCTGGCGGACAGAGTCCTCTTCTTCGACCTGTTCGCTTACAAACCACTGCAGCATGATCTGGGTGGCATGATCTTTCTCTTCATTGGCCAGATTCACCAGATTGTTGATCCTTGCCGTCACTTCCTTCTCATGGCCCAATGCATCCTGAAACGCGGCCAGGGGAGAATCCCATTCCGAAGGCGGGGCATCGATGGCCAGAAAAATGGCGCGGCCATCGGATTCATTGATATAGTTGTAGAATTTTTCGGCGTGAAACTCTTCTTCCTTGGCCTGGGCCTTCATCCAGTTGGCAAAACCGTTCAACCCGTTATGTTCAAAATAGGCGGCCATGGAACGGTAAAGATAGGCGGAATACAATTCGGCGTTGATCTGCTCGTTTAATGCCTTTTCCATATTGTCTGACAGCATGATGAACCTCCATTGCTATTGTGGTTTAATTTCCGGTGATTTCTGTCTTGAGGCAAAGATAAGCACGGGTCATTAAAAATCAATGTTTCTCCGGTTTCCGGAGCCGCTTCAGCCAGGAATGAAACGGAACCAGATTCCGGTTGATCAGATCGGTCAGGACCACCGCTTCCCGGTCTGAATACCGGCTCAGGACAAACTGAGCCAGTTTGATCTGCGCCTGATGGGGGCGGCAGCGCTCCAGGAGAAGATCCAGAAATTCCGTACCGATGCGGACTTTCTCTTCCCGGTCCGCCGGCAGATGCGCTCCGGTGCGGCGGAAACGGCGGAGTCTGTCAAAGGAACCGTCCCGCCCGGTCAGAATATGCAGCAGACCGGTCCGCCCGCGCTGGCGTCTGGCCCAGATATACAGAATATCGAGCAGGGCCGTCAGCCGCACATCCCGGTCCGGGGAACGGAGCAGCGGCAGGATCTCCATCAGATCCCGCTTCCGCAGGACGATCTTCTGCCGGAACTTGCCGGACCCTTCGATGAAGGCCCCCACCGCGTCAGACCAGAATTTTGCCTGGACGATACTCGGCATCAGCAGCAGATTGCCCACCGGCGCAAAAAAGGCCGAAAAGGGCCAGGCCAGGACGGAGCGGAAGAAATTGGCCCGGATCACCCGGCTGTCGAACCGGCGCAGGGTGTTGTGGGCGGCAATGTAGAAGCCGTTGGCGATGCAGATGACAAAGAATCTGGACCAGACAAATGCCGGTCCCATAAACGGAAAGGGCCATGCATAATCGAAGGCCAGTTTGACGCTGCCGAGAACCGGAACCGAAAAGCCGGTCCAGAAAAGGGACTGGGAGACATTATCAAAGTCGATTCCCCTGACGGACCAGGTCCGGATGCGGAACCCGGAAAAGGCGATCAGATCCACGATTACATTCCGGACAAAGGTGATGCCGAACCAGATCAGGGCAAATTCGAGGCCGACCCAGAGATAGGCCGGCACAAATCCGATGCCGATCCGGATCAGGTTTTTCAGGACCGGATTGAGATACCGCCACGCCCGCCGCGGGCCGATCCATTCCGACTCTTCCTCGTCGCCTGCCAGATTCGGCCGGAACTGACCGCTTTTGCCCAGGGAATAGATTTCCGTCTCCGGCAGCATGGCCTCGGGACGCCGCCCCCCGCCGATGACCAGACTGGAAACCGGACGGGGAATCCGGTAATGGGTGCGGGTAAAGTGCCTGCGGAATTTGGGCGGTATCCGCGACATCTGCACAAATCCCATCCCCGGCACCTGGGGAACCCGGCCGGTGGCGGCACTTCCCAGCACCGGAACCAGCGGCGTTTCATGATACCGGTCGAAAGCCCGCTGCAACAGTTCCGGTTGAAATTCATCCACAGGCCATTCCTCCAGAAACTGTTTCAGTTCATCGAAACCGCCATTGTTGATCAGATCCACAAACCTTGAAAGCTGGATGATCTCGGAGGGATCCCGGTTCATGCTGTCCTGCATGTTCATCAGCTCGATCCGGTCGATATAGCGGTGACCGGAAACAATGGTGGAGACGGCCTCTGCAAATCCCTGCTCCAGGGGCCGGTTGTAGACGATTGTGCCCCCGCATGTTTTCAGATCCGGCAGGATATCTTCCAGGGCGGCAAAGGCGGAATCATAGTCCATAATCCGCTTGCCGGAAAAATAGGTCCGCTTCAGGTCTCCGGGATTGAGATTTCTGTACTGTTCCCGAACCTTCCGGTAGGCCGCCTCGATCCGTTCCATTTCCCAGCCGGTGAGCATTTCCCGGCGGTGCAGCTGGCGGGATACCGCATACTGGACTTTCTGGGCCAGCACCCGCCGCTTGAGCACCCGCCGCAGTTCGACAAACAGCAGTTCTCCGAGATGGCTGCGGGAATACTGCCCGTAGGGAACCATCTTTTCCAGATCGGAAAATCGAAGCGGCGGAAGGGTGAAAAGGGTATCGCCGGCATAGCCTTCGTTCAGTGTAATCCGGTGGTTCCGGTTGAAATGTTCCAGGATTTCCGTGATCACTTCCTGCCGGTTCCGCCGGTTGGCCTCCAGTCCGTCCACAAACCGGGCCAGGGTGCGGCAGTGGGTATCGAAAAAGAAAAGGAAACCGTCAAAATCCGATGCCGGCGGAAGGAAAAAAAAGTGTTTTCTCTGGTACCGTTTCCCGATGCTGAATTCGATGCCGATGGTGACATCCACCCCCAGAATCCGCCCCGCCTCCATTGCCTCGAAGAGGATATCCCGGTGGGGAATGTCATAATAGGCGACGGTAAGCCGGGACATTCCCTTGACAAAGGCGTCCAGGCTCAACTGGCTCGGGGTTTTGCGGCCTTCGGAGAGATAGTCGTGCACGTGGGCATCCCATCCCACGTCAAGGTCTTTGAGCGGTCTGGCCGATTCCGCCACCTCGATCCGGCCCAGTTCCCGCAGATACTTCCGGATGGCGGCTTCATGGCCGTAGGAGGCCACGGCGAAGTCGGTGATCATTTCCATCTGGCGGCGGCGGTTGTGAATGTTCTTGACCGCCTCCTTCATGATTTCGATCTGGACACGGGCTGTATTCAGGGGAATGCTGACGGTTTTGGCGTGAAAGGAGAGCTCGATCAGGGTTTTCAGGGCATAGAGCCGTTCCCGGCAGTTCCGGCGGCCCAGATTCTGGGCGATCCGGATATAGGAACCGGCCATTCCCATCCGCCGCTTGTGGAAGGCACGGGTGAAACCGCCGGGGTGAGACAGAAGATCCTGGGAATTGTCTTCGGGCTGCCCGGCCCGGCGGTTGAGCAGGTCCGCCAGATCCCGGATATTGCCGTTGAAACTGACGGCATCAATCAGGCGGTACAGAATCCGTTTTGTATAGGGAACAAGGGGACGTGTCACAAATGCCGGCAGACCTCCCGGGCCAGCACCGGATCATCGGTAATGAGGCCGTCCACTCCCATGTGGAGTACTTTTTTCATCTCCGCCGGATCGTTGACGGTATAGGGAAATACCCGAAGTCCGGCCTCCTGCATCATGGCCACCTGGTCCCTGTCCAGACAGCGGAAGTCCGGATGCCAGGATACGGCGCGGACCGAGGTGCAGAACCGGCGGGTTTCCTCATTTCCCGGACGCTCCGACAGAACCGCCAGGGCCGGGCTGTTCTGCCGTTCCGCCAGCCGCGCAAGGACGCGGGATTCAAAGCTGGAGAGCAGTACCCGCCCTTCGAGATGCCGTGCCTGCACCAGCTCAGCGACCTGCCGTTCAATGGCATCCGGGGGATCGGCGGGTTCAAAGGCCTCGGGCTTGATTTCAATATTGATGAGGATGCGCCTGCCAACCCCGTCCAGCACCTCGGCAAGGGTCGGAATCCGCTCACCGGCAAAGCGGGAATGGAACCATGCCCCCGCATCCAGCCGTTTCAGCGCCGAAAGGGTCAGGTTCCGCACCGTTCCGCTGCCGTCCGTGGTCCGGTTCACAGAATCATCGTGCATCACCACGACCTGCCGGTCCCGGCTCAGGGTGACATCCAGCTCCATCATCGGCGCACCGGCGGCGACCGCTCCTTCAAAGGCGGCAAGGGTATTTTCGGGATATGCGGCGCGACAGCCCCGGTGGGCAATCACCAGTGGGTATGTCAAATGCTGCATCATGGGAATGTTTCCAATGTCCGGGACAGGGATCAAACCGACCGGCGGCATATCTGTCTGAGCGTTTGTCTATATAATGGAAGAGGAAAAAGGGGAATGGTTGTGCACCCCCTATCGAACCGCATCCCGTTGACAGTGTCACTGACTGACCGGGATCGATCCGCGACACAGACGGCATCACTTATTGCTGCTTCCTTCCGGACCTGACAAAGTTCGCGAGCGTCTGTTGCGCGGCGGCCGATCAGCGTGACACATCTCCGGGTCACGATCCTTTAGGGGGAATTCAGCCCCGCATAAAGCGGATTTCGGGTCGAGGGCACCGCTAGCTCCCCGCCTAGCACAACCAACGCACATTATAAGTCATCCAGTTTGTAATGCAAGGGGAAAAGGAAAGTTTTTTTCCGCCGGAGG
>JBEPXL010000227.1:0-330 GCA_041641935.1 Desulfobacteraceae bacterium
AGCAGATTGGACACCAGCGCGCCCTGGCTGCCGAACTCCCGGTGGATGTTGATCATTGCCTTATCGCCGGACGGCAGCCGGAACCGGGCAACCCCCTTGGCTTCCCCCATCGAGGTATCCAGAAACCGGACCTTGATTTTTTCGAGCTTGGAGGAGGCAATGGTTCCCCGGTCCCCCGTAAAGTTGACCGCGATCACCTTTTTGTAGATGTGCGGGGTTCCGAAGAACCGGAGATACGGCCCGGGGTCCGGAATGACCCGAAGATTTCCCATGATCGACTGGAGCACGATGGTGCTGTCTGCATCATTGGAGTCGACAACCTGAAAGAAA
>JBEPXL010000227.1:340-5997 GCA_041641935.1 Desulfobacteraceae bacterium
ACGTTATCCAGCTCCTTCTGTATTTCCCGGAGCATCCGGTTCACCGCCTCCCGGTGTTCGGGGGGCACTTCAAGAACAGATATCTCCCGGCGGATAATGGCATCCACCAGTTCGTCCGGGGACATCTCCTCAATCATATCGGCCCGGCGCTGCCGCCTGTACCACTTGATGGCAAAGGCGACAGCGCCGACGGCAAGCAAAATGGTAATCAGTCTGAACATGGACTTGTCAGCCTCCCCTGTGCATCCGGTTTTCAGGCCCGCCGCGCGGTCCGTGTCAGGTCCGTCATGGTGGCCGTCTGGAATATACCCGGCAGATCGGCAACCCCCTCCACGATCAGGTCATTGATATTGACAAAGGTGATGCCGCTCCGGTCCCGCAGATGTTCTTCAATGGCGGAAATGGGCCACTGGGCCATCCGGACGTAAATATGGGTCCCCTGGGTGTTGCGGGTCAGGGAGAGGGCGGCGGCAAGATTGCCGATATCGTCGTCGGTACAGAGAAAAAACGCTTTTTCGGGATCATCGGAGAGGGTAATATCTTCCACGTCTCCCTGCTGAAACCGGACCCGGTCGGCAATGCCGAGTTCCCCGGCCAGAAGGTGGACCTCCTTTTCCAGATCCATAATATCGAGCACCCGGATGGAATGCCATCCTTCCGGTTCACACATCCGGCCCAGCAGTTCAAACAGATCCCGGCCGAACTTGCCGAATCCCATGATGGTAATCTCCCGGACCCCGGGCCGGACGCTCCGGTGAAAAAACTTCTCGATCATCTTTCGTGCGGCGATGTGGTAGGTATCAAAAAAGCGGATGACCACCTGACCGTCGGTGCGGAGGACCTGACGGGCGGTGTCGGCGAGTTTCTCCGTGGCGATGTGGGTCCAGAGCAGCCGGACCGGCCCCGCTTCAGAGCGGAGCCATCCATAGGAGCGGATCGCACCTTCCAGGTTGAGCAGATCGTCCCCGGAGGCAAACACAACGGCCCGTGCCCTTTTTGCACCGGCCTGTTCCAGCACGGGACGGGAGAGAAAATCACCGAAAATCACCGGAATGGTGGTGTCGGAACGCCATTCGTCAAAGCTTTCGGGCTGTCCGGCATCGACGCCTACCACACGGACGCCCCGCTGCTTGAAGGTTTCCGCGAGGAGTTTTCCGGTTCGCCCCACGCCGCAGATGATGACATGGTCGGAAAGCCATCGGGTCCTGAGGATGGGGGAAAAACGGAACAGATAGGTCAGTGCCGTTCCCAGGGCGGACAGCGCTATCAGCGGCGCAAAGAAATAGATGAAGATCAGCGGCCGGGAGCGGGGAAAGCGCGGCAGGTCATGTTCCAGAATAAAAAGCCGGAGGGTGAAGTAGAACGCCTCCAGGAAACTGAGATCAGGGTATTCACGGGGAAAATAGTACATACCGATCATGAAAACCAGCCCGACGCCAGCTGCCCAGAAGGAAAACCGGACGATCGTTTTCACCTTTTTCCGTCCCATACCACCCCTGTTGCTGCCTCCCTGCAGGCGTTCAGAAAAGATTCGGGATTACAAGATCATCCACATGTCATGGAGAGATGAGGCGATACAGAATATGCGGTTACGCCTGAGAAAGCAAGAAAAAAGAGAAAACAGCGGCAGTCACGGGGTCCGGTTCCGGGCCTGTTCCTCCCGCCATCCTTCCGGGGGGGAAACCAGACCGTCCACGTATCGGCCGTTCCGGAACATGCCTTCGTATTTTGCCCCGCTGGGATAGATAAAGGTGCCCCGGCCGTGAAACTGGTCATTCTGGAAATGACCGACATACTCGGTGCTGTCGGGAAAGGTCTGGGTGCCGAAACCGTTTCTCCGGCCCTGGATAAACTGGCCCACATACTTTTCGCCGTCGGGAAAGACCATTGTTCCCTGCCCGTGGGGTTTACCGTTGAGAAACTCTCCGGTGTAGATGTGACCGGTGGAGAATACAAAGGTGCCGTCTCCGTTGATCCGGTCGCCCTGCACATCCCCGATATATTCCTTGCCCTGGGGATAGCTGTAGGTTCCCTCGCCGTGGGGACAGCCGTCGGCGAACGTGCCTTCATACTTCCGGCCGTCGGGAAAGGTGAGAATCCCTCTCCCGTGGAAATCGTTGTTCCGGAATTCACCGTCATATTTCCGTCCGTCACTGTAGGTGAGGGTTCCTTTGCCGCTGAATTCCCCGTTCCGGAAATCGCCGATATAAACGGACCCGTCGGGATAATAGAGGGTTCCTTCTCCGTGGAACCTGCTGTTGCGGAACATCCCCACGTATTTGCGGCCGTCGGGGAAGTTGTACACTCCCTTGCCGAAGTGATTGGTGTTTTCCAGGCTGCCGATATATTTTTCTCCGTCCGGATAGGTAAAAAGCCCCTGTCCGTGGACCCATTTGCCTTTGAAATACTCGGCAGATGCGCTGCCCGATACCAGGGCAAGTCCCATCAGAATCATTCCCAACAGTTTCATGCGTGTCATCTCAGCGCTCCTCCTCTGTTTGAACTTTTTCTCTGAACCGCCAGGGGGCCGTTGCAGACCCCCTGAGGGATTGAACTGCTACATGGTGTCGGTGGGACCGGCGCTGCCGGGCTGAGGCGGTGGTGCAGTACGGTTGAAGAGATTGCCGATGGCCGCAAAGACCGTCTTGATCCCCCGCCAGATTTTCGGGAGCAGCCAGATGATCAGGGCCACAAAAACGATCAGAAAGGCGATAAACACCCACGGATAGCTGAGCGCCGCCCAGATGCCGCCGATAACCGCCACATCCTCGACCACCGATGCGGTCCAGTTGGTGAAGGGTTCGGGTGAGGTATTGATCAGCGCCCGGGAGCCCGCCTTTGTGGCATGGGTTCCGGCCGTCAGACCGCCGCCGACCAGCGCCGCCGTCAGTTCCAGGGCAGGGGAGACTTCCCCCACCGCGCCGGCCGCCAGAAGCGCACCGGCCGGAATCCGGATAAAGGTATGCATGGCATCCCAGCCGGAATCGACACCGGGAATCTTGTCGGCGAAGAATTCGATAATGAACATCAGCCCGGCCCCGGCCATGACCGCCGGGTGGGTCAGCAGCTGAAGATCCGCCGGCAGGGCCATGCTTTCCGTGGCCCCCATGAACCCCAGCACCAGGATGGTGGCATAGAGATTGATGCCGCTGGCCCATGCCGCCCCCATCGAAAGGGCGATGGTATTGGATAACTCATTTAAAACTTCCATGTCCTGTACCTCCTTTGCGCAGGTAAAAAAGCATCCGGTAGCGACCGGAGCGTACGCGTTATTGATCCAGAATCTCTCTGATTTTTGCTGATATTTCTTTCATGTTGAACGGTTTCTGAATAAAGCCGTCGCAACCCTGTTCCAGAATCCGCTGGGCCTGGCCTTCCACACTGTAGCCGCTGGACAGCAGAATCCGGGCATCGGGATTGATCGCCCGGATGGCTTCAAAGACTTCCCCGCCGCCTTTGCCGGGCATGATCATGTCCAGAATGACCATGTGAATATCATTGTATCTGGCGGCGTAAAGGTCAAGTGCTTCTTCACCACTTTCCGCCGGGATGACGGAATATCCGAACACCTCCAGCATTTGCGAACCGACCTCCCGGACCATTTCCTCGTCATCGACCAGTAGAATCGTTCCTTTTCCGGTCACGAACTGCTCATTCGTACAGACCGGCACCGTCGTCTGCTCTCCCGCTGCAGGAAGGTATATTCGAAATGTACTGCCGACACCGGGTGTGGAGTCGACGGTGATGTATCCCTCGTGATTCTTAACAATGCCGAAGGTGGAGGCAAGGCCCAGACCCGTTCCGCGTCCCATGGGCTTGGTGGTGAAAAACGGCTCGAAGATCCGGTCCAGTATCTCCCGGTCCATTCCTTCGCCGGTATCGGTCATCTCCATCATCACATATTTGCCGGGCACCGGGGCGTAGATTGTCGCGTTGATGGCCGCCTCGGTGACGTTTTGGGTTCCGATCGACAGCGTCCCCCCATCGGTCATGGCATCCAGGGCATTGACCGCCAGATTGAACAGAATCTGTTCGATCTGGCCCCGGTCGGCCTGGACGGCATGGAGATCTGGCGAAAGATCACATGCCACCGCCACCTCTTTCCGGGTCCGCCCGATGGTATCGGACAGGTCCGAAATCAGATTGTTCAGGTTGATGCACTCCGGCGCATAGTATCCTTTCCGGGCAAACCCCAGAAGCTGGCCGGTCAGTCTGCTGCCGTTCTGCACGTACTGCTCCATGGTATGCAACCGGACGGAGAGGGGATGTTCCGGACCGGTTTCATGAAGCATCAGGCTGATATGGCCCTGGATGGCCATGAGCAGATTATTGAAATCATGGGCCACGCCGCCGGCCAGGGTTCCCACGGCCTCCAGCCTGGTTGCCTGGTTGAGCTTCTTTTCCATATTCTTCTTTTCGGTAATGTCGAGAAGATAACCCCAGATTTCAATCAGCTGATCGTCTTTATCAAATATGCCGACCGCGTTTTCCACCACCTGGATAATTTCCGTGGTATCCAGCCGGTGCATTTCCGTTTCATACGATTCGATCTTCCGTTCCTGCCGCAGTTTGGTGAGAAAGCACTCCCGGTCGGCCATATCCACATAAATATCGGCCATGTCGGCCTGCAGCGCCGTTTCCACCGAAGGAAACCCGAAGATTTCCGCAAAGGCCGGATTGCAGGCGACCAGATCACCGTCGGGGCGGGAGATATAGGCCCCGGAAAAATCACTTTCAAAAAACCGGCGGTACCGGTCTTCGCTCACCTGAAGCGCCTTCAGTGCCTCCTTGTGAGCCGTTACATCCAGAAAAGACCCGACGCTGGTCCGGGTGTCCGGAATCAGTTCCACCTTGACGAGCATCTCCCGGATGGTGCCGTCCCGGCTGATCATCCGGCATTCAAACTCCTTCGGCGTGTCCACATCTCCTTCCCGCCGCCGGAAATGGTAGGATTGCATCCGGGCCTGGTCCCCGGGCGCGATAAACGCCGTCCACTTCATCTTTCCCTCGATCTCGTCCCGGGAAAAGCCGGTCATCCGGGCAAATTCATTATTGACCATGGACAGTGTCATGTCCTGTTCACTCAGCACCGTTCCCGTGCCGGTATTTTCAAAGACGATCCGGTAGCGCCGTTCATTTTCCTGAAGCGCCGTTTCGGCGTTCTTTCGCCGTTCAATGTCATCGCTGGCTTTCCGGTAGAGAAAGATGACCGCCAGCCCGATCAGGAAGCAGAGCAGCAGAATGAAATAGCCGCCCCGCCGGATCAGCGGATCGGAAATGCCGCCGAAAAGGGATTTTTCATCGATCAGGTAGTAGACCTCCCATCGGGATTCGTTCTCCAGAGCGGTCCGGTGAAACCGGTACCGGTTTCCCGCCCGGTCCTCGGCCTGATTTTCACCGGTGAGGCGCAGCCCCGACCAGGCCCACGGTCCGGCGCCGAACTGTCGTTCCCGGATCAGGTCGGCCTGTTGTTCCCTTGTGATTTCCCACAGCAGATGATCCTGCCAGGGCCTGTGGTTGGTGGCAAAAATAATCCCGCCGGGGGAAACCAGCACCCAGGTTCCGCCAAGACCGGCGGTGATCGCCTGTTCCATGCTACGCAGACCGGCCTTGACCACCGCGACGCCGGCCGGTGTTCCGCTGTTTCCGGCATAGAC
>JBEPXL010000228.1:0-5996 GCA_041641935.1 Desulfobacteraceae bacterium
GGATGCGGTCATGGCGATGATGGCGTGATCCCCGTGAACGCCCCACCGGGCCTGGTAGACATCTCCCTGACTCGGACCGGTCGGAAGCCCGGTGGAGGGACCGCCGCGCATGACATTGACGATGACCGCCGGGATCTCGGCCATGATGGCGTAGCCGAGTCCTTCCTGCATGAGGGAAAAACCCGGACCGCTGGTGGCTGTCATTACCTTGTGGCCGGTCAGGGATGCGCCGATGATGGCGCAGATGGAGGAGATTTCATCTTCCATCTGAATGAACTTGCCGCCGATCCGGGGCAGCCGGACCGACATCTGTTCGGCGACTTCGGTGGACGGGGTAATGGGGTATCCCGCATAAAAATCAAGCCCTGCGTAGAGGGCGGCTTCGACACACGCTTCGTTGCCCTGGACGAACTTTACGTTCTGGCTCATGGGTCAGTCTGACGCCTCCTGATCGGTGATGATGTCGATGGCAAGATCCGGACAGCGGAGCTCACACAGTTTACAGCAGATGCAGTCTTCAGGTCGCGTGGCGACAGCCTTATCCTGCATGTCGAGTTCCAGCACATGTTTCGGGCAGAACTGGACGCAGATGCCGCACCCCTTGCACCAGTCCCGGTTGATCTGGTGTTCTTTCAGTCTGGGTTTTGCTTTGGTCATATGGCTTCCTCTGGTCTATGTTGACGGCTCCTGGTCCACGGAGCCGGAAAGATGATCCCCTCAAAAGAATACGGCCTGCCGACGGAACCATCGGAGACCGTATAATCAAAGCTACAAGTAGTTACTTTGGGAACTGATGTCAAGGAAAACCCGGAAGAATTTTTCTGTCTTCCGGATTGTGGACAGAGGGGGCAGCCGGATACCGCTTCCGCTCCGGAAAACGGGTTCAGATAAACCGTTTCATCAGTTCTTCAATGACCGAATCCACATTCCCGGGCGTAATATCATGTTCCCGGCAGAACGCTTCGGCCCGCCGCAGGCGTGTGGGGGAGTCGAGCTGCTCCAGACGGGAGAATATCCCCAGCCGCCGCCCCACCTGGTAGAGGCACTGCCGTTCCGGCGGCATCTCCAGAAATTCCCGCAGAACGGTGAGCATTTTGTCCTTGTCCCGGGGAAGACGGCCCTCCACCTCCTGGAACAGGTTCAGAATGTGGTCGCTTTTCACGGTGCTGGTAATGCCTTCGAGCTGGTCGATGAACCGGTAGATCTCCTCGGCCATCATCACGTCTGTACACCGGTCGAAACGGCCGGAGCGGTATTCCTCGTACAGGGGCACGACATTGGGAATCGCAAGCGTCCGGAGGCGGATAAAGTCCGGGTTGATCCGGTTCAGTGCATCGGCGGTTTCCCGGGCGTGTTCTTCCGAAAGTTCACGTCCGCCCAGCCCCGGCATGACATATTCGGAAAGTTCCATACCGGCCCTCTTGACCTTGCGCCCGGCCCTGATATGGTTTTCCTTGGAACTTCCCTTCCGGATCCGTTCCAGCACCCTGTCCGACGCCGATTCCATGCCGATGTGGATCCGGTTGAGTCCTGCCGATCTCATGGCCCCAAGATCCTCGTCGCTGATCCGGGCGATGGTGTGGGAACGGGCGTAGGAGGTGATCCGTTCCACCCGGGGAAACCGCTGTTTCAGATGCTTGAGTATTTCGATCAGGGACTGCGGTTTGATCACCAGACTGTTGGCGTCCTGCAGAAAAATGGAACGGCGTCCCCCGGCCGTCCAGTTGAGGGCGGCATGAAGCGCCGGGAGTTCATCCGGGGGCGTGGATGCGGATATTTCAGTGACATCGGCACGGGTACTCCGGCCCGCTGCATCGGATTTCTGCTCCAGCAGGGAAACATATTTGTGGACCGTATCGATATCTTTTATGACATGTTCCGTGGGACGGATGGAAAATGTGCTTCCTTTATATACGGGGCAGAAAGTGCAGTGGTTCCAGGGGCAGTTCCGGGTCACCCGGATCAGGAGGCTGTACGCCTCGCTGGGGGGACGGATGGGGCCCTGCTCAAAGCCTTTGTAGGTTTCTTTTTCCTTGGTATTCTGGGTCATTGCTTTCTCCGGTATTATCGTTTTTGTGAATGGATAGAATACCATAGGAACCGGAGAATGGAAAGGATGGCAGATGGTGTTAATCACCACAGCGTTTTCACTGGATATGCGTCAAATGAATCCGAACCTTCAACAACTTCTCTTTGACAACCTTGCGGACTTTGACGTATGAATGCTGGATTTGGAGAAAGGGAGGGCAGGGCAAGCCCGGTCCCGCTGTAAAAGTAAAAGGAATAACGCTTCTGACCCAAAAAGACCATATCATGGAGTACAGACCATGAAGCACCTGTTCAGTTTTCTGCTGGTCATCCTCTTTCTGGCGGTATGTGCCGGTATTTATGCCTATCTGGATCTGCAGCGGTATGCTGCAGATCCACTGTCCGGTCCTGCCGGAGAGACCTTTGTCACGGTTCCGCCGGGACAGGGATTCAACAAAATCCTGGATACCCTTGCCGGTGCGGGGGTCGTGGAAGATCCGCTGCGGTTTGAACTTGTTGCCCGCATGGGCGGGTTTGACCGGGATATTAAAGCCGGAGAGTATCGTTTTTCTTCCGGGCTGTCACCTCTGGAAATCCTCCGGATGCTGACGGAAGGCAAGGTCTTTCTGCACCGCCTGACGGTTCCGGAAGGATATACCATGAACCAGATCGCCGGAGTGGTGGAACAGGCCGGACTGGGAACAGCCGATGCTTTTCTCGGTCTTGCCGCCGATCCGGAATTTGTAAAGTCCAGAGGGATACATGCGGCAAGTCTGGAAGGATACCTTTTTCCCGATACCTACCATTTTCCCCGGCAGGTGACGACGGAGGCCGTCGTCGATGCCATGCTCCAGCGGTTCCGGAAGGTCTTTACCGATGAATGGCGGAAACGGGCCGAAGAAATCGGCATGACGGTCCATGAAGTCGTCACCCTCGCATCCATTATCGAAAAAGAGACCGGTGCAGCCGTTGAAAGGCCGGTCATCGCGTCCGTTTTTCACAACCGGATGGACCGGAACATGCGTCTCCAGAGTGATCCGACGGTTATTTACGGCATCCCGGAGTTTGACGGCAACCTGACCCGGAAACATCTGAACACTACCACACCCTACAACACCTACCGGATCGGCGGCCTTCCGCCGGGCCCCATCGCCAGTCCCGGCGCGGCGGCGCTGGAAGCGACCCTGTATCCGGCGGAGACGAAATACCTCTATTTTGTGTCCCGGGGGGACGGAACCCATGTCTTCTCCACCAGCCTGAAGGCACATAACGCAGCGGTACGGAAGTACCAGCTGGCAAACTGAAAGGGAATAGACATGGAGATTGCGGATCTGACGGATGAGCAGCTGGCCGGACAGCGGCTGATGGCCGGGTTTGACGGAACGGAACTGAACGAAGACCTCAAGGATTTGATCGGAAGACTGTATGCCGGGGGCATTATCCTCTTTTCCCGGAACATTGTTTCACCGGAACAGCTCCGGACCTTGTGTGAATCCGTGCAGGAGTATGCCCGCTCCTGTCATCAGCCGCCGCTTCTGATCGCCATTGACCAGGAGGGCGGTCCCGTGGCCCGCCTCAAGCCTCCGTTTACCCAGTTTCCCGGAAACGCCTGGATTCATACCGAATCGGATGCGGAGCAGTTTGCGCGGGTAACGGCGCAGGAACTGCTGTCTGCGGGGATCAACATGGATATGGCCCCGGTGCTGGATGTCATCCCCGGGGGAGCCGAAAGTGTCATGGCAGGTCGTGCCTTTCCCGGTGGACCGGAACAGGTGGGACGGCTCGGATGCCGGGTGATTGATATATTCCAGTCTGCGGGTGTCATGGCGGTGGCCAAACACTTCCCCGGCATTGGCCGGACCGTGATCGATTCCCATCTGGACCTGCCGGTAATGGATGCCGGTACGGACGATCTGGAAGCGGTGGAACTGCCGCCATTTCGCGAGGCTGTGGGGCATGGGGTGGCAGGGGTGATGCTTTCCCATATTCTCTATCCCCGCCTTGATCCGGACTGGCCCGCCAGTCTGTCGCCGAACGTCACAGCCGGACTGCTCCGGGAAAAAATTGGATATAAAGGTGTCGTCATGACGGATGATCTGGACATGGGGGCGGTCCGGAATCACTATGACATCCCGACCATGATCCGGCAGATCATGACCGCTGATGTCGATATAGCGCTGATCTGCCACAAAGGCCCCCGTATCGCCGAGGCAGTGGAGGAAATGGTCCGCCGGGTGAGGGATGATCGGAAACTGCAGGAGCGGAATCGTACCAGCGCGGCCCGGATACTGGCCCTGAAGCAGAGTTACCTGCAGCGGTAGTCCATGCCCTTTCCCGATACCCTGCCCGGCTACCTCTGGATGCGGCTGCCTCTGGTGCTGATGTTCGTAAACGGATATCTGATGTACCGGCTGCTGGTGGTGACGGATCTGACCCATGTTATTGTATGCCGGAGCCTGCAGCGGAGCAACGGCGATATCCGGATGCTCTTTCTCTACATTATTTCCGTGGCCGCCGGTCTCTCACTGTTCATTCCCAATGCCGTGACGGTTCTTACGCTTCTTCCGGTACTCAAAACCATCCGGGAGGACCTGGGCTGCGGAGAAGATCGCCGTATAATCACTGCGCTGACGCTGTCGGTCATCTACGGCGCCAACATCGGCGGGATGGGTTCCCTGATCGGCAGTCCCGCCAATCTGATTCTGATCGGTGAACTGGACCTGTACGAGGTGCCGGGGCGGGAGCAGATCAGTTTTTTCAACTGGTTTCTGTGGGCGATTCCGCTGGTGGTGATCATGACGGCAGCCGCATGGGGACTGGTAACATTTCTGGCCGCGCCCCGGACCGGACGAAAAGGGCGGTTTCAGTGGAACAATGCGGTCTGTGCGCCGGGACTGACACCGGAACAGCGGTCCGGACTGCATCTGTTTTTCTTCTTTATCGGGTTCTGGATCACGGAAGCGATACTGCGGGAACGGGTAGCGGTATTTCTTCCCTTTGCGCCGCTGGCGGCGCTCCTCTTTTTCGTGCTTTTCTGCTGGCTGGCGATGGGTCGCCGATCCCGTGCCGGAAAACGGCCGCTTCTGCGACCCGGGGCGCTGGTGCAGGGATTTCCCCGGAGAGGATTTCTGTTTCTCGGACTGCTGCTTCTGGTTATTCTGCTGGTCCGCCTGTTCAGAATCGACGAATCGGCTTCAGCGCTCTACCATGGACTGATCCGGCCGGACGCCCCGCTGGGGGTTCTGCTTCTGATTACGATTCTGTCGGTGATCTTTCTGACGGAGATGTTCAGTAACACGCTGATCTCCACAGCCTTTTTCCCCATCGCCTATTTCGCGGCAACCGCCCGCGGCATGTCGCCCCTGATGCTGATGATCGCTGTTTCCGTGGCATCGACCTGTGCCTTTATGACGCCGGTGGCCACCCCCTGCAATGCGCTGGCCTTCGGTGAAATGAAGGGAACCTCCCTGTCCCGGATGTTTCTTCTGGGGCTGGTGCTGAACCTTGCAGGCGCTGCCGCAATGGCTGCCTGGCTTCAGTTCGTGATTCCCCGTATTTATGAATGAAGGGGCTGTTTTGTCTCTGTTACGCTGCATTTTTTATTTGACTACCAAATGATGGAAGTTATATGAGTAGTCATATAAATGAAAAGAGTTGAAAGACCAGTTGTTACGTAACCGGTAAACCGTTAACCGATTGGGAGGTCATTCATGGAACTGAAACAGAAGGGATCCGAAGCCAATGTCGGCGGATTCAAGCAGCTGATGGTATCGATGAAGTGGACAACGGCAGCCGATTTCGATCTGGCCGCAGCCTATGAAGACAAGAATGGCAAACAGGGACTTATCTACTTTGGTGAACTGGGGGATCTGAACACCTTTCCCTTCATGCAGCTCAGTGGTGATGAAGGTGTCGGGGATACCGGCGGTGACAATGAAGAGACAATGCGGATTACCAAGCTCGATGAA
>JBEPXL010000229.1:0-5937 GCA_041641935.1 Desulfobacteraceae bacterium
GGTGTTGCGGAGACCCTCCGACGTCTGTCCGGACAGGGAATTTCGCTTGCGATCGCCACCAACGAGCGGCGGAACAATCTCGATGTCCTGCTTCCGGCGCTGGGAATTGCCGGGTATTTCGCCATGACCCTCTGCGAGGATGAAGTCCGGGAAACCAAACCGGCTCCGGAGATGCTCCGCCGCATCATGGACCGGCTGGGAACGCAACCCTGGCGGACCCTGATGGCGGGGGATTCCCATCTGGATATACGGATGGGAAAGGCGGCCGGATGCATGACCTGCGGTGTTGCGTACGGAACCCGTTCCGCAGATGCGTTACGGGCGCAACATCCCACCGGGATGGTTCATCGCTTTGCGGATCTTACTCGTTTTCTTCGTCCTGACGCAGCCGGATGCGGACCGAGCGGGCGTGGGCGCTGAGGCCCTCGATTTCCGCCAGGCGGATAATGTCCTTTGCCTCGCCCCGGAATGCCGCTTCGGAATAGTGGATGACACTGGTCTTCTTGATAAAGTTGTCCACCGACAGCGCCGATGAAAATTTTGCGGTTCCGGCGGTCGGCAGCACATGGTTGGGACCGGCAATGTAGTCGCCGACGGGTTCCGGCGTATAGTTCCCCAGAAAGACCGCACCCGCGTTCCGTATTTTTCCGATACAGTCGAAGGGGTCCCGGATGTGCATTTCCAGGTGTTCCGGTGCGATGCGGTTGGAGAGGGCAAAGGCGCTGTTGAGATCCACCGCCACGAAAATGGCTCCGTAGTCGGCCAGGGATTTTTCGGCGATATCCCGGCGGGGAAGTTCATCGAGCTGTTTCTGCAGTGCCGCCTGGACCGCCTGGGCGGTCTGCCGGGAGGTGGTCACCAGCACTGCAGACGCCAGTGGATCGTGTTCGGCCTGGGAAAGAAGATCGGCTGCGGTATATTCGGGAATCGCTGAATCGTCGGCGATGACCAGCACTTCGCTGGGACCGGCAATCATGTCGATGCCCACCGTGCCGGAGACGATTTTTTTGGCGATGGTGACATAGATGTTTCCCGGTCCGACAATGACATCGCACCGGGGAATGGTTTCCGTGCCGTAGGCCAGCGCGGCGATGGCCCAGGCACTGCCGGTCTTGAACACCTGGTCCACATCCAGCATCCGGGCCATGGTGAGAAGATAGGGGTTGACCGCGCCGTCTTTTGTGGGCGGTGTCACCATGAAGACTTCATCGACCCCGGCGATTCTTGCCGGAATGACACTCATCAGCACCGACGAGACGAGCGGTGTGCTGCCGCCCTGACCGCCGGGTACATAGACGCCGGCCGCTTCCACCGGATTGAACAGCTGCCCCAGCAGCGTGCCCGGCCGGTCGGTGTCGATCCAGGATTTTCTGAGCTGCTTCTGGTGAAAAGACTCGATCTGGGATGCCGCCAGTGTCAGTGCCCGCATAATGTCAGGGTCCACCAGATTTTCAGCGGCTTCGAACTCCTCCGGGGTCACGGCAAGGTGTTCGATGGTCATTTCCGGGGCATCATACTGGTTGATATAGCGGATCAGGGCTTCATCTCCGTTCTGCCGGACATCGGAGAGAATCTGCCGGACACTTTCGAAGGTTTTGTCGCCGAAGGTGAGCCCCCGCGCGGTAATAGTTTCTATACGTTTTTCAGCCGCTGTGGAAGGATAATCCCAAATCTGTATCATGTGCATTCTCCGGAAAAGTGAACCCGGCACTGCTGGAAAATTCCCCTGCCGGGTATTTCTTTTTTCTGTTGTAACGGACTTCAGGAAACTATAAACGGGATGTATACCCATTTGCTCTGAATTTAAAGATACCCATTGACAACCGGTCCCGCTTCTGCGAAAAGGCGGGTAAAGGTTCTATCTATACCACGACTGGCAGACCGCCGACAATATCCAATTCGATGACGGAGGAAAATGAATGAAGGAGAACAGGATTTACAACTTTAACCCCGGACCTGCCGCACTGCCGCTGCCGGTGCTGGAAGAAATACAGGCGAATTTTCTCAATTTTGCAGACTCCGGGATGTCGATTACCGAAATCAGTCATCGATCGAAATGGTTTGATGAAGTCATGAATGACGCGGTCGACCGGACCAGACGGCTTCTGAACCTGGACGAATCCTACAAGGTTCTTTTCCTCCAGGGCGGCGCGAGCCTGCAGTTCTGCATGGCCCCCATGAATCTGACCGGGGAAGGGCAGCCGGTCGATTACGTCAACACCGGCACCTGGTCCACCAAGGCCATCAAGGAGGCCCAGATTCAGGGAAAGACGGTCAATGTCGTCGCTTCCTCCGAGGACAGGAACTTTTCCTATATTCCGAAGAATATTCCCTTCAACAGTGATGCGGCCTATGCCCACATCACCTCCAACAACACCATCAAGGGAACCCAGTGGGCCGAATTTCCGGATACCGGGAATGTGCCGCTGGTTTCAGACATGTCTTCGGATATCATGAGCCGTCCCTTCGACGCCCGGCCCTTCGGCCTGATCTACGCCGGCGCCCAGAAGAATATCGGACCATCCGGTGTCTGCATGGTCATCATCCGGGAGGATATGCTGGCGCGGGTTCCGAAAGAGATTCCGACCATTCTCAAATATACCACCCATGCCGACAAGAATTCCATGTTCAACACGCCGCCCTGTTTTGCCGTCTACACGGTGCAGCTGGTGCTCAAGTGGCTGGAAGAGACGGTGGGCGGTCTGGAAAAAATGGCGGCCATCAACACCACCAAGGCGGACCTGCTCTACGATCTGTTCGAGACGAGCGATTTCTATCATGGCACGGCCGACAGGGACAGCCGGTCTAAAATGAATGTGACGTTCCGTCTGCCGAGTGAAGAGCTGGAGAAACAGTTCATCCAGGAAGCCCTGGACAACGATCTGGGCGGCCTGAAGGGACACCGCTCCGTCGGCGGCTGCCGCGCTTCCATCTACAATGCCGTCTCCGTTGAAGCAGTCCAGACGCTGGTTGATTTTATGAAGACCTTTGAAAAGAAGAACGGATAATCGTACCGATCCTTCCTGTACGGGACGGTTCCGGCCGTCCCGTTTTCCCGCCGCCCGCAAAAACGGGTAGACAGACTTCCATCCCCTGTGAGAATATCTCTGCCCTGTCCCTTGCCGGGCAGGAAAAACAGCACTGCAGGATCTGCCGGGTTGCGCCGTGGGCCGTCCCGGAGAAATGGTGACTTCTTTTCTCCTCTGCAGCGGTGATTCCTGTCCGTACAAAACGTGTATCAACAGAGGTGGAGTATGCCGATTCTGATTGTATCCGCGATTCTGGTGCTGACCCTGGTGCTGCTGATCACCGAGAAACTTCCCGTGGATCTGACTGCCATCGGAATTATCGTCGCCCTGATGGTGACACGGATTCTCACCCCCGGCGAAGCGGTTGCCGGCTTCGGAAATCCGGCGGTGGTCACGGTGGGCGCAATGTTTCTCATCAGCCGGGCCATGATCCGGACCGGAGCGCTCGGTTTTCTGGCCCGGCATATTATCGCCTTTTCCCGGGGCAACGCCCGGCTTGCCATGTTTCTGGTGCTGGTGATCGTGGCCCTTGCCTCCGCCTTTGTCAACAACACCCCTGTGGTGGTCCTCTTCATCCCGATTATCCTGAACCTGAGCTGTGAATACGGCCTCAGCCCGTCCAAGTTCCTGATTCCCGTCTCCTACGCTTCCATTCTTGCGGGAACCTGCACCCTGATCGGCACCTCCACCAATATTATCGTCCGGGATCTGAGCATTCTTTACGGCTACGGTGACATCGGGATGTTTGAGCTATCCGCTCTGGGTGTGCCCATTGCCATCGTGGGGATCATCTTTCTTCTCATTGCCTCACCCCGCCTCATGCCCGGTCATGCAGTGCCCACCTGTGACCTTGACAGCCGGGAGGACCGGAAATATCTGGCCGAAATCCGGATCTCGGAAGAGAGTCCGCTGGCAGGACAGGACCCGGGGATCGCATTTGCGGAAAAATATCCTTCCCTGGAGGTATTTGAAATTGTACGGGGAGATCATATTTTTTATCCGGACCGGGACACGGTACGGATGCAGCCGGGGGATGTCGCTCTGGTCAAAGGCATACCAACGGATCTGGTGGCGGTGCTGCAGGAAAAAGCAATGGAACTGCCCCATCTGGACCCGGAACTCAATGTCCACACAGAAGATCCAGACTCCCTGATTGTGGAGATGATCGTCCCGCCCCAGTCGTCCCTGATCGACCGCCATCTGATGGAGACAACACTGGCGGGTGATCCCGAGGTCCATGTCATCGCCATCAAACGGCGGCAGGTTCATTACACGGAGCAGAAAATCCGCAATGTGCGGCTTCATGTGGGGGATATTCTGCTGGTCCGGTGTACCCGGAAACAGCTGAACCGGATGCGGGACAGGGGGGATGTGATTATTGTGGAGGATATTCATCACCAGATTCTCCACAAGCGGAAGGCCGGGACCGCCCTTTCCATTTTTGGCGCACTGATCATTGCGGCCAGTTCAGGGCTTGCGGATATTATGGTCTGCGCCCTTGCAGCGGTGTTTCTGCTGGTGGTGACAAGATGCCTTCAACTGCAGGATGCCTACCGGGAACTGCGCGGGGATGTGCTGCTGATCATCGTCGCCACCATTGCCCTGGGGGCGGCCATGGAAAAAACCGGTACTTCAAAATTGTATGCGGAAGCCTTTCTGGGGCTCTTTTCCGGGGCCGGTCCGTGGATGATTCTGACGGCGCTGATCTTTCTGACCAGTTTATGTACCCATCTGCTGAGCAACAACGCCACGGCGGTTCTTCTGCTGCCCATCGCCATCTCCACCGCGCTTGGACTTGGCGTCGATCCCAAGCCGTTTATCATCGCCGTCTGCTTCGGGGCCAGCGCCTGCTTTGCCACGCCCATCGGGTATAAAACCAATCTCCTGGTCTACGGGCCGGGGGCCTACCGGTTCAGCGATTATCTGAAACTCGGCCTTCCGCTGAATTTGATTGTGCTGGTGATGGCGGCCATGTTTATTCCGCATGTCTGGGGGTTTTAGCTGGTTCAAAGAATATAAAGCCCTGCAAGGTTATCCTTTCAGGGGGTAGCCTTTTTTGCTAACCAGCAAAAGTTTTTCTGTACTTTCCCCTGCTGCGGAACTGTCGCAGTAAATCTGCCTGTGCAGCTTTGAATACCGGATTCACCCTATATTCTTTCTCTGCTATTGCTGATAAATCCTGAAAACTGCTTGATGATCTCTTTTCCTGTTTTCTGATGCTTCTCTGGATAACGGGCCAGGAATACAGGAAAAGTGTTTCTTCATCAGACCGGTTTGAGGAAATTTTGTGATGAAGATCACATAATTTCCCTGAAAAATGTCCTGTCATCCGTACGGTGCATCATCTACTCTGATGATGCACTGTATCCGGTTCTGCATTACCTGAAACGCCGCGTACAGAACCGGCTGCGGGGACATTATTTCGTTTATTTTATCAGAAGGAGAAGGAAATTGATCCGGGAATGTGAAAACCTGAAGCGATGCGGTTTTTTCAAAAAGTACGCGTCCATCAACGCACTGGCCTGCAAGGGCCTGATCAATCTCTACTGCAGGGGAGAAAAACAGCAGCAGTGCAAGAGAAATGCATTTCGCCGCAAAACCGGAAAACCGCCGTCAGATGATATGATGCCCAACGGGCTGATGAAAAAAATGTAGGGCAGGCACAGAGGGCCTGCCCCGGTGTTTATTCCGGCATGGGGACGGGCATGTTCATGATCCCTTCGCCGGGGATTCCCGGTGCTGCAGATGGTTCCGGTGTTTCCTCTTCCAGCGGCGCCAGAAATGCTGCCGGGTCGGTTTCAAACCGGTTGATCCGCCATTTGGGGACAATATAGGTCCACCGGCTCAGTTTCAGGTGTTCCGCTTCGGCATCGGCCCGCAGTTTTTCCGGATCCACTTCCGTATCCTC
>JBEPXL010000230.1:0-5930 GCA_041641935.1 Desulfobacteraceae bacterium
ACGGTAATCCGTATCTATCCGGACGGGCGCGTGCCGGAAGACAATCCCTTTGTCGGTCAGGAAAATGCGGAGGACGAGATCTGGTCCTACGGTCACCGCAATATTGAAGCAATGGCGTTTCAGCCGGAGACGGGCGCGCTCTGGATCGGGGAAATGGGGCCCCTGGGCGGTGACGAGTTGAACCGGATCGAAAAAGGCGCCAACTACGGCTGGCCGGTGGTGAGCTGGGGCGATCATTACAGCGGCAGGGAGATTCCGGACCCGCCGACCCGCCCGGAATTTGCGGACGCCGCCAGACACTGGACGCCGGTCATTTCGCCGTCCGGTATGGTTTTTTATGATGGTGACATGTTTCCCGAATGGAAAGGCAACGCGTTGATCGGCGGACTGACCCACAAGGAGGTTGTCCGGCTGGTGTTTGATGGAACCAGTGTCAAAGAAGAGGATCGACTGCCCATGACGGCGCGCATCCGTGATGTGGATACTGCCCCGGACGGTTCGATTTATGTACTGACAGACCAGGATGACGGCAATGTCTGGCGCATCAGCCCGCTGGGAAAATCCTCGGAGTAGGCATCCGGCAGGAACAAAAAAAGGGTCAGCCGCGTACGATGTACCATATCGGCTGACCCTTTGATTTTTCGAGTGGCAGGCCAGGAAGGATTCGAACCCTCGATCTACGGATTTGGAGTCCGTCGCATTAACCAACTATGCTACTGGCCTGCATGAATGAAGGCAACCTAATACAAATCGGCGGAGATTTCAAGGATAAAATTGAACCCGCCGGTCCGCCGGGGCGGAAAAGGTGCTTCTCCTGCCGCGGAAAAGAAGTAAATGATTTGAATCCCAAGGGTTTGACAGCCCGACCGAATGGTCTTATAATTGAAACTGTTCGACCTTGACGGGACCGGGACGGCATGCCCGGCTCGTTGTATGGCCGGATACAGAATCCATTCAACCAACCAAGGAGGGTATTGAATGCCAAGTTTCGTGATAAATGAAAAATGTGACGGCTGCAAGGGCGGCGACAAGACCGCCTGCATGTATATCTGCCCCAACGATCTGATGGTCCTGGACCCCAATGCCATGAAGGCATACAACCAGGAGCCGGATCAGTGCTGGGAATGCTTTTCCTGCGTAAAAATCTGCCCCACCCAGGCCATTGAAGTGCGCGGGTACGCAGACTTTGTACCGCTGGGAAGCAGCATCATGCCCATGATGGGGACCGAAGATGTCATGTGGACCTGCAAGTTCAGAAACGGCACGGTCAAGCGGTTCAAGTTCCCCATCCGGACCACTCCGGAAGGGGCCGCCAATGCCTACGATTCGCTTCAGGGAAAAGACCTCGACAGCGAACTCCTCTCCACCGAAGAGGCAGACGGCTACGAGATCCCGAAGCCGCAGGCAACAGCCTGATTTCCTGGTGTACTTCGGGGGATGTGCCGGACGGCACATTGCCCCGGTTCCACACCGGTTGAGCAGGGATGCGATGAATGTCGTTTCCCTGCTTTTTGTTTCTGCCCTATTCCTCCCAGTCCGCCAGAATATATTCATAGGCCGCGATGGTGGCCGCCTCCACAATTTCAAGCACAACGCTTTTACCTTCCCAGCCCTGCCCCTGGCGCACGTACAGGTCATCGAGACGGGCATTGAGATCATTCATGGTAAAATCCGGGTCCATTGCCTGCTGCCGCCGGACCTGACGGATTGTCGTCTCAAACACCTCTTCGTACTTCTCCTGCTGCCAGCCTTCTTCAAAGATCATCGGTTTCCTTCCCTTCGCCTTTTTCTGAATGTTTCTGTCCGGATAAACTCTCAGTCTACCAGATAATCGCCGTCTCTTCCAGAGGGCCTTTCCTTCTTTTCTTCTGCAGCAAATCATGGTAGGAAACTTCACAAAATGGAAAGTTCAACCTGCCACCTTTAACACGTAAGAGGTTATCCCTTGTTTTTACTGAAAGAAAACAGAATTCTCCAGGATATGATCGACCGTGCACAGCAAACCCTTGCAGACCATGAGTACATGGAACCGGCGGATATACAGCGGCATATCGAGGCCGGAACAATGGTGCTGCTCGGCAATCCGAACCACGGAAACGTGCAGCCGACCCTGATCGGCCAGCCCGCGCGGGTCAAGATCAACGCCAATCTTGGCACGTCTCCGTTCAAGGAAGACACGGCCCTGGAAATGAAAAAACTGGAGTTGTCCCGGACCGCCGGGGCGGATACCGTCATGGATCTGTCCACCGGCGGCGATCTGGACGCCATCCGCAGGGAAATGATTGCCGCTTCGCCGCTGCCGCTGGGAACCGTTCCCCTGTACGCCACAGCGCAGAAATCGATTCAGCGGCATGACGATCCGGCCGGTTTTTCGGTCGATGAACTGTTCGAAGAAATCGAACGGCAGGCGGAACAGGGGGTCGATTTCATGACCGTCCACTGCGGTGTCACCGCAAGGGCCGCAGCCCTGGCCGAATCCACCGGGCGTGTCATGGGGGTCGTCTCCCGCGGCGGGTCCATAACCGTCCGCTGGATGGAAAAAAACAGGCAGGAAAATCCCCTCCTGACCCACTATGACCGGCTGCTGGAGATTGCCCTGGCCCACAATGTCACGCTGAGTCTGGGAGACGGTATGCGGCCCGGGGCCGGATGTGATGCCGGTGATCCGGCACAGTGGGAAGAGGTGGTCGTTCTGGCGGAACTGACCCGGCGGGCCTGGCGGCGCGGGGTTCAGGTGATGATCGAAGGGCCGGGCCATGTGCCCCTCCATCTGGTCCGGAGTCAGATCGAAGGGATCAAGCGGCTCTGCTTCGGAGCGCCCCTGTATGTCCTGGGACCGCTGACCACGGACAGCGCCCCAGGCTATGACCACATTGCCGGGGCCATCGGCGGTGCGCTGGCCGTCCAGGCCGGTGCGGATTTCCTCTGCTATCTGACGCCTGCCGAACACCTGACCCTGCCCGACGGACAGGATGTGTTTCAGGGGGTGATGGCGTCACGGGTTGCGGCCCAGAGCGGTGAAACTGCACTGGGACGTCCGTGGGCGGTGAACCGGGACCGGGGGATTTCCGAGGCACGGGCCGCGCTGGACTGGAACAGGGTGACAGAACTGGCCCTGGACCCGGCGCTGGTCCGTCACCGGCGGAAGGAGTTTGCGGACCGGGAGGAATGCGCCATGTGCGGTGAATTCTGTGCGGTGAAGCTGCTGAAGAAGTAACCTGCCGGATGCGGCAGAGCGGCTGAAAAGCCCGCCGGAAAATAAGGAAAGGGAACGTACCGGGCGCTGCCAGGGTCATCCGGAACCCTCCGATCCTTGCGGTTTTCGGACACCCGGTGACGAATCCCTTTCTCATTCCGGCAAAAGGAGGCTGACTGCTGTCAGGAGACGACCGGAACAGCGGAACATCAGCCGATTCTTGCACTTTCTTACCGGACATACTGCCATAACTACAAAACCCCGGACCGATCAACTGCATCGATCCGGGGTTCCCTTTTTTACCCGCACATCGCCGACGAAAACGCTGCAACCGGCGTTCACGCCATTTTCATTCAGGCAGGTCTTCTGACTTCCGGATCATCCTCTCAACCGCGCCTTCCCGTCCTTCAGCCGGACAGTGGCATTCTGCGGTCTTCGTCCCCGGTTACAGCGGCGGGCCCGTTCCCGATTTTCACGGGATTCCCTTTTTGGTCCCGCCTGTGCGGGACACCTGAACGAATATTTTGTTCCTCTGTAGCGGAATATGAACAAAATGTCAAACCTGTTTTTTGCAGAAAACGAGCCGTTCCCGGCAGGGTGCGTTGACTTTTGTCGCCGGAATCCCTATAAAAAGAGTTACGCGGCTATTCCCGATTCCGAAACTCTGACTGACAGAAGGAGCGCCCTGTCCATGAATTCACAACCTGTTCTGGTCATCGGCGCGACCGGCTACGTAGGTGGCCGGCTCGTGCCACTGCTGCTCGCATCCGGCTACCGGGTCCGGGCCCTCAGCCGATCCATTCCCAAGCTGGCGGGCCGCCCCTGGGCCGATCATCCCCGTCTCGAACTGGTCCAGGGCGACGTGCTGGACCTGGACTCCCTCAAGCAGGCCGCCGCCGGATGCCGTTCCGTCTGTTACCTGGTCCACTCCATGATTGCCCAGGGGAAAAAATTCGTCGAGGCGGATCGCAAAGGGGCCGAAAACATGGCGGTAGCCGCCGCCCATGCCGGTCTGGAACGGATCGTCTATCTCGGCGGCCTCGGTGAGGCCAGTCACCTGCCGCTGAGCGAGCATCTCCAGTCCCGCAAGGAAGTATCCGAAATCCTCCGCTCCGGTCCGGTCCCGCTGACCGATCTCCGGGCCGGGGTGATTCTGGGAGCCGGCAGCGCCTCCTTTGAAATCCTGCGCTACACGGTAGAGCGGTTCCCGTTCATGCTCGCCCCCCGCTGGGTCGAAACCCCCAACCAGCCCATCGCCATCCGGAACGTCCTCTACTATCTCCGGGAGAGCCTCGAAGCGGAGGCGGTCCGGGGCGGCACCTTCGATATCGGCGGTCCCGAAGTGCTGACCTACCAGAATCTGGCGGAGATTTACGCCGAAGAGGCGGGTCTCCCGAAACGGATTATCATCCGGGTTCCCTTCATTTCGCCGGAGTTCAGCGCCTTTCTCATTCACCACCTGACCCCCGTTCCCCGCAACATCGCCGTTCCGCTGGTGGAAGGACTCAGAAACGAAGCCATCTGCCACAATTTTCATATCCGTTCCCTTATTCCCCAGGAACTGGCCTCCTGCCGGGAAACGATGCGGATGGCCCTGAAGCGGATCCGGGAAAACGAGGTCGAAACCTGCTGGTCCGACGCCGGATGCCTGCTGCCGCCGGAATGGACCTACTGCGGGGATGCCGAGTACACCGGCGGGACCGTCATGGAATGCGGCTACCGGGTACGGCTTCGGGCCACACCGGAACAGATCTGGGCGTCGGTGACCCGCATCGGCGGAAAGGAAGGATACTTCTTCGGCAATTTTCTCTGGAAGCTGCGGGGACTGGCGGACCGGATGATGGGCGGCTACGGTCTCCGGCGGGGACGCCGCCATCCGGAGCAGCTACGGACCGGGGACGCCCTTGATTTCTGGCGGGTTCTCGAAGTCGAACCGGACCGGCGGCTTCTGCTGCTGGCCGAGATGAAAATACCGGGAGAGGCCCTCTTCGATATCCGGATCACGCCGGTGGATGATAACGAAACCGAACTGTTGTTTCTGTCCCGGTTCATGCCCCGGGGCCTCGGCGGATTCGTCTACTGGTACAGCCTCTATCCGTTCCACCAGATGGTCTTTGATGGAATGCTCCGGTCCATCGCCCGGACCATCGATGGACCGATTACACTGGGGCCGGAACGGTTTACACCGAAAATACCGGACAGTTGCCCGCCGCCCTGGGGCTGGTCCGGGCAGTAAAGGGGATGCAATGGAACATTTGACGGATCAGGAAACGATAGAGAAGGAAGGCAGAATCAGACTGGGTGTCAGTACCTGCCTGCTGGGGGAAAATGTCCGCTACGACGGCGGCCACAAACTGGACCGCTTCATTGCCCATACCCTGGGCAGCTATGTCGATTTTGTACCCGTCTGCCCGGAGGTGGAGTGCGGCATGCCCGTTCCCCGGGAAGCCCTCCGGCAGGTGGGTGATCCGGAAGCCCCCCGGCTGGTCACCGTCCGCACCGGAAAGGACTATACCGACCAGATGGAAACCTGGGCACGGAAGCGGGTGAAGGAACTGGAAACAGAGGAACTCTGCGGCTTCATCTTCAAAAGCAAATCCCCCAGCAGCGGCATGGAGCGGGTCAAGGTCTACAACGACAAGGGGATGCCCCATCATAACGGCGTGGGCATCTTCGCCCGGATTTTCATGGACCATTTTCCCCTCCTGCCCGTGGAAGAGGAGGGACGGCTCCA
>JBEPXL010000231.1:0-5915 GCA_041641935.1 Desulfobacteraceae bacterium
CACCCATCAGCTCCACAAAAAATTTTTTCAGGCGGTACAGAAATCCCTGGAACAGAAAGGGCTCCGGATTCCCATCCATGTGCTGAAGGCCGACGGCGGCACCATGAGCTTTGAGGCATCCCTGGATTTTCCCGGCCAGACCATCCTGTCCGGCCCGTCCGCCAGTGTCATGGGCGCGACGGCCTTTGCTTCGGACGAGGCGGAGAGTCTGGTGCTGGACATCGGTGGAACCACCACCGATATGGCGATACTCATCAACCGGGTTCCGCTCCTGGACCCGGTGGGGATTACCCTGGGAGATATCAAGACCCTGATCCGTTCCCTGGAATCCCGCTCCATCGGGGTCGGCGGAGACAGCGTCGTCCGGGTGCAGGGCGGAAAGCTGCTCATCGGCCCGGACCGCAGGGGGCCGGCAATGGCCTATGGTGGCCCTGCGCCCACACCGACCGATGCCCTGTTCGTGACGGGGGCCATGAGCGGCGACGGACGGGAGGCTTCCGTTCAGGGGATTACCCCCATCGCCGAGGCCCTGAACATATCAGTGGAGGAAGCGGCTCATCAGATTTTCGACCAGGCCTGCCGCCAGATTCTGGCCGAAGCCCGGGCCATGATCGATGCCATCAACAGCAAACCGGTCTATACGGTCCACGAACTCAAGGAAGGATTCACGGTAAACCCGAAGAAGCTGTTGATTCTCGGCGGTCCGGCCCCCTACTTTGCCGAACATATGCGGAAAATTTCCGATTATGACGTGGATCTGGTTCCCCGGTGGAAGGTGGCCAATGCCATCGGCGCCGCCCTGGCCCGGACGACCTGTGAAGTGACCCTTTTCGCCGATACCCAGCAGGAGATCGTGACCGCGCCGGAGGAGGATTACACGGACACGGTGGACCGGAATTTCTCCAAGGCCGACGCGGTCCGGAAGGCGATGGAACTGCTGAAGCAGAAAGCCTTCCATATCGGGGCCGTGGCCGAAGACCTGGAGATGGAGGTGACCGAAGAGCTTCAGTTCAATATGGTCCGGGGGTTTTATACCGCCGGACGGAACATCCGGATCCGGGTGCAGGTCAAGCCGGGGCTGATTCACGGCTATCAGGAGATTGTCCGCAGGATCATCAATGCTGAACGGCAGGCAGAGACGGCATAGTGCCTCCGCTTCTGTCTGTTTACCGGCAGGCGCCGGCGGAGAAACCTTATTCTTCTGTTGTTCCGACCAGACGGCGGATGGTGAGCCCCTGCACCAGCACGGAAAAGACCACGACGGCGTAGGTCATGGCAAGGATCAGTTCCCGATGGTGCCCCGCCGGGATGGAGAGCGCCAGGGCAACGGATATGCCGCCGCGCAGGCCGCCCCAGGTCATGATCGACACCGAGCGGGGCGGGTAGTTCTTCCATCGCTTCAGGATGAGAAACGGACCGCCGATGCTGGTGAACCGGGCGGCCAGGGCCACCGGAACCGCAAGAATGCCCGCCATGATATACGGCCAGTTGACGGTGACCACAAGAACCTCCAGACCGATCAGCACAAACAGCAGGGCGTTCAGGATTTCATCGATCAGTTTCCAGAAGGTGTCGAGATGCTGCCGGGTATCTCTGGACATGGCCAGCCGCCGTCCCCGGTTGCCGATCAGCAGTCCGGCCACGACCATGGCCAGTGGCGCGGACAGGTGTAAATATCCGGCCAGGTTGTATCCCCCGATGACCAGCGCCAGGGTCAGCATCACCTCCACCTGATAATGGTTGATGCGCCGCAGCATCTTGTATACGAGAAAACCGCTTATCAGACCGAATACCACACCGCCGCCCGCCTCTTTCAGGAAGAGGACTCCCACCGTTCCGGCATCCAGTTGCGCCTCGCCGGTTGCGATCTCCAGTAGCACCAGAAACACCACAACACCGATACCGTCGTTGAACAGGGATTCTCCGGCGATCCGGGTTTCCAGTCTTTTCGGGGCCCCCGCGCTCTTCAGAATCGCCAGTACCGCAATCGGGTCGGTCGGTGAAATCAGCGCCCCGAACAGAAAGGCATCCACAGGCCGGAGTCCCCAGCCCATCCAGTTGCTCAGGCCGTAGATGGTGGAGCCGACCAGAACAGTGGACATGACAACTCCCACCGTGGCGTAGACGGCGATCTCCAGTTTTTCTTCCAGCAGGTCGTTCAGGTTGACGTGGAGCGCCCCGGCGAACAGGAGAAGGCCGAGCATTCCGTTGAGCAGCAGATGGCTGAAGTCCATTCCGCTGATGACCTTGCGGGCGAAAACCGAGGTATGGGGACCGAAGGGAGACAGAAAGAGAAGTCCCAGGGAAAGGAGAAGGGACAGAAACATCAGTCCCACGGACATGGGCATTTTGAGATACAGCAGGTTGATGTAGGCAAACAGGGCACTGAGGGTGATCAGTATGGCAATGACAATGTAGGGATCCATATCAGGATTCTCTCTCTGTTACAGTAATGTTGCGATGGATACGATATGCTGATTTCGCTGCGTATGAACCAGTCCTTCCTGCATAGCAGAAACAGGAAGGACTTGGCAACAGGCAGGGAGCAGCGGACAGTGGGGTAAAGCATCCTGTTCCCCTTGTCTGAAAAAGCTGTTTACATGAAGAACAGACTAAGCTAAAGTAACCTGATTCAGTTTTTGAAAAGAGTTTTTGGGAATATCTGCTTTAATGTGTGTAACATGTTGATGCATCTCCATCCATAACAGAAGTGCATACTTCTGCAGCCGCTTTTCGATTCTTTTGCTGCCCGGAATACTGTGATCGCATTTTGCTGTAAACATGGCGGACGGCGTCCCGCTGCAGTGGAACGCTGTCCGGGGAAAGCTGCTTCAATATGAATATTTTGTTATGTTGTTTTCCTTTCCTTTTTCTGCTTTACATCCTGATTACCTATCTGTCCGATCAAGAAAAATCTTTTTCGGAATACCTGATTCCGGAACTGCAAAACTATGGATTTACCTTTGTTTCATCTGCGTTTTATCAACCCGGCGTCTTTGAGGTTCCGTTCAATGATCTGGATGAGGACAGAACCATCAATCCTGTTGCCGGAGGTCTCGCTGTCGCTCCGGTGCATGTGTATCGGCATCTGAGAATGGTTGTCTTTGAAGACAGGCAAGGGAAAAGACATGAAGTGCTGGCAGCAGTAGAGTTTAAAAATATCCGATCAAAACAGTTCAAGCGGGTAAGATGGAAACCCGAACTTGTCACTATAATGAACAGCGGGAACTGGGAATCAGGCGGTTGACGTACAAAAACTGCGAAAAAGCAAAGACTGCCCATTGGGCAGAATAAGCCAAAATTATATGGTTGTTTGGGGAGATAATGATGGTAAAACACTGGAAAAGCGGTAGACACATCTCAACTGATACCGTATACCACTGTTTCAATACCGCCACTTCCTCCTGAAAACCAGACAGAGCAACGCCGGAAACGGGTTCCGGCAGTGCGGCGGCGATCGTCCGGCGCATACACGTTTAATTTTTATTCTGGAAAGGGAGACACTGGTGAAACAACGGAAAATTTGGAGGTGGAAAATGAAGAAATCTGTATTCGGACTACTGGCGGTTCTCCTGTTACCGGCCATCGCGTGGGCGACATCCGGCGGTGAAGCAGTCAATCGCATCGTTGACATGACCGGAACCGTCTATGGCTTTACTGCGCTGAACCTGTTTATCCTGGCCTATGCCATCGTTCCCTTTGAAAACGTGATTCACCTCCGGAAAAGCAAGCCGGTCCTCCTGGCGGCCGGTATTATCTGGGTACTGGTGGCCGTCGCCTATTCCAGGATGGGGCAGTTGGATCACGCCCACAACGCCATCAAGCACAGTATTCTGGAGTATGCGGAACTGCTTCTCTTCCTCCTGGTGGCCATGACCTATATCAACTCGATGGAAGAACGGAACGTCTTTGAAACCCTGCGGGCATGGCTGGTCAACCGGGGATTTTCCCTGCGGAAGGTCTTCTGGGTCACCGGTGTGCTCTCTTTCTTTATCTCCCCCCTTGCCGACAACCTGACCACCGCCCTGCTCATGGGTGCAGTGGTCATGGCCGTAGGCCGCGGAAATACCAAATTCGTCGCTCTGGCCTGTATCAATATCGTGGTGGCGGCCAACGCCGGCGGCGCCTTTTCCCCGTTCGGGGATATCACCACTCTGATGGTCTGGCAGAGAGGCAAAGTCGATTTTATCGAATTTTTTGCCATTTTTATTCCGTCGGCTGTCAACTGGCTCGTTCCGGCATTGATTATGAGCATGTATGTCGGCAAGGAAATACCCGAAGTCTCCGATGAGGACGTCCGGATGAAAGTCGGGGCGATTCCCATCATTGTCCTGTTTCTCTGCACCATCGCCACCGCCGTCTCTTTCCACAATTTTCTCCACATGCCGCCGGCCGCCGGCATGATGCTGGGCCTTGGCTACCTCGGCTTCTTTTCCTTCTTCCTGAAGCGGTATGAAGGACGGAATGAACAGTACGACAATATTCTGGGGGCCCGGGGGGAAGAAATAATGTATCCCATTGCCGCCTTCAAGGGGAAGAAACCGGACGAAATTGATTCGACCATCGCAAGCCTTCCGGTTCCCGCCTTTGCCATCGATAAGGATCACAAGGTCATCCACTGGAACGAGGCACTGGAAGATCTGACCGGTGTTCCGGCCAGTGAACGGATCGGTACCGACCGGCACTGGGACCCGTTCGCCAAAGAGCCGCGTCCCCTCCTGGCCGACCTGGTGCTGGACCATGCCGACGGCGTCTGCACCAATGAAGAGTTCTGTGATCTCTACGGTCAGAAGTATCGGGAAAGTAATGAAATGGACGGCGTTCACGGGGCGGTCCTCCATTTTCCCCACCTGGGAGAATCCGGCAAATGGCTCTCCTTCAGTGCGATTCCGCTGCAGGATGAAGAAGGAAAGGTTGCCGGTGCGGTGGAAATCCTCCAGGATGTGAGCCTGGTGCGCGAGAAGGCGAACCATTTTGATATTATGAAGAAAATCTCCCGTGCAGAATGGGATACCCTGCTCTTCTTCTACGGTGTCATTCTCTGCGTCGGCGGCCTGTCCCAGTTCGGCTACCTGGCCAAGGTGTCGTACTTCATGTATGGCGAACTCGGACCGACCATCGCCAATTCCATGGTGGGGGTACTGTCGGCCATCGTGGACAATATTCCGGTCATGTTTGCGGTTCTGACCATGGACCCGCCCATGTCCCACGGGCAGTGGCTGCTGGTGACGCTGACGGCGGGCGTCGGCGGCAGTATGCTCTCCATCGGTTCCGCAGCCGGTGTCGCCCTGATGGGAACGGCACGGGGGATCTATACCTTCGGCGCACATCTCAAGTGGGCGCCGGTGATCGCCCTTGGCTATATCCTGAGCATTCTGACCCATCTCTTTATCAATGCCAGGCTGATGTAAAGCAGTGCGCCGGATGATCCGGTGCGAGCAGTGCGCCGGATCATCCGGTGCGGCAGTGTTTTCTGATGACGGACCGCCGTCTCCGCAGCCGGGGACGGCGGTTCTGCCTTGTGCCCCAGCAGACAAAAGACGAGGATCATGTACAAACAACTGGAAGAATGGAAACGGCCCGGCAATATCGGTAAATGGGCCTTCTTTATCGGGGTGATCATTCTGATCGCTGTTCCGGCCTGGATGCAGCAGACCCGGAAACACAATCTCCAGTGGTACCGGACGGCGTGGTGTGAGCAGCAGAACGGCGTCGTTGCGGCGAAAATGCCGGATCAGACCACCTGTGACTGCCTCACCGAAACCCACGCCGTCACCGTCGCCTTTGCAGATCACTGGCAGTCCACCGTCGGTCAGGCCCTCTACAGCAGCCTGCAGACCGGCAAAGAGGCCGGGATTGTCCTGGTCGTGGAGGCCGAAGCTGAGGACCGGTACCGGCGGAAACTGGTGGACCTC
>JBEPXL010000232.1:0-5901 GCA_041641935.1 Desulfobacteraceae bacterium
GAAACTGTGGAAGAGCTCCCCGTGCCTCTCCGGAGGTATACCGATTCCGGTATCCGAGACCGAAAAACGTATTTCCACACCCCCGGTGTGCCGGCCGGTCGGTTCCGCCCGAAGCTCGATGCCGCCCCGGTTGGTGTACTTGACTGCATTGCTGAGAAGATTCCGGAGAATTCTCCGGAGCTTTTCCAGATCCGCATCGAGGATCTCCGGCACATCCTCATCCAGGTGCAGTCTCAGAGATAAGCCGCGTTCCTCCGCAAGCAGCCGGAACGGTGCAGTCAGCCGCTCGATCTCCTCCCGGAGAAGGAACTGCTCGGTAACCAGTTCTTCGCGCCCCGCTTCTATGCGTGACAGATCGAGGATGTCTCCGATAATGGCCACGAGCGAACTCGAGGAATCCTTCATCATTCCGAGATACTGACGCATTTCTCGGTCTCCTGTCCTGGAGAGGAGGATCTCTATCATTCCGAGAATACCGCTGATCGGTGTGCGCAGCTCGTGGCTCATGTTCGCAAGAAATTCACTCTTGGCCCGGTTGGCGACCTCCGCGGCTTCCCGGGCCTGGACCAGTTCATCCTCGGCCCGCCGCCGGTGGACGGCCACCGCATAGAGCATCGCCAGCCGCTCCACCAGTTTCAGATCCCGGGGGGTATAGTCCTCTACACTGTTGGCCAGGGAAATCTGCCCCACCAGCCGGTCATGAACCGATGCCGGGGCCGAAAGAAAATTCCGGATGGGGAAATGCCCTTCGGGAATGCCGACGGCCCGGTGATCCCGGTCGGGATCATTGGTGAGCAGGGATTGCTGATGGTTGAGCACCCAGCCCCAGAGACCGCCGAAGGATTCAAACACATTGGATTTTTCCGCAACATGACAGACATCCCAGATGTCCCGGGTCATGGTCGGGCAGATGAGGTTGCCCGTCACCGGATCGATGTAGCCCACATAACCGTACTCGCTGCGGGTGAGGGACATGGCCCTGTCCAGCACCAGCGACGATATTTCGTCCAGACTGAGCGGAGAAATCAGTGCCCCGGAGAGTTCCGCCACGGCCTCGTTCACCGATGCCTCCCAGGCCAGGGCCCGGGTCCGCTCCTGGACGGCCACTTCCAGCAGATCCTTTTCTTCCCGGAGCAGATCCTCGGAGCGCTTGATCCGGAGCATGACCTTCACCTGGCTGACCAGTTCGGCGCCCCCGATGGGTTTGGTCAGAAAGGCGTCGGCCCCGATATCGAGGCTCTTGATGCGGCTCCGGGAATCGGTGTGCATTCCGGTGAAGATAATGATGGGGATATGTTTTGTCGCGGCATCGGCCTTGAGGCGACGGCAGACGGTAAAGCCGTCCATTCCCGGCATGTTGATATCCAGAAGAATGGTGTCCGGCTGTGATGCACGGGCCGCTTCAATGCCTTCCGCACCGGAACTGCAGGTGATGACATCCGCATCCGGCAGGTATTTCCGGATCAGCCTTGCAACAAAATCAAGGATTTCCCGCTCATCGTCGATAACCAGAATCATTTCCATACTAACCCGCTTTTCCCAACCGGAGATTCAGCCGTTTCACCCACACCTTGCCGTTATGGGGGAAGAAAAATAGTTTACGCCCGGCGGGGCCGCCGACATCGGATACGCTGATCCGGAATCCGGCAGCAGCCAGCGCCTCCCGGGCGGCCGCCACATTCTGCCATCCCACCGCAGCCGATCCTGCGGAATCGGGAGCAATACCGGTCTGGAACATGTCGGCCCCGCCGAACAGTTTCACCGTCACATCGCGCGGCCGGAGCCCGCCGGACCGGAACCGGTCTGTCATTGCCGCCACAGCACAGTCCACATACCGGTGCGCATCCCCGCACCCCTTCGGACAGCTGGGCCGGGGACACCGGGGCATCAGGGCGTGACACATGGCCGCCATGCCGTACCGGGGAGCATGCAGGGTGACGGAAACGCAGGAACCCAGCACCGTCACCAGTCTGATGGGTCGTACCACGCCGGGATCACTGAAAAACAGTTCCGAAGGCCGGAGATAGACCACCGGCAGCTGCATCGGCTGCACGGTCATACCGGTTTCCTGTATACGGTGGACGTGGTCGCCACCAGCGGCACCTGAAGACCGCTCAGGGTTTCGGAGTGACCGGTAAAGAGATAGCCCCCCGGCAGCAGGTGGCGGCAGATCCGGTTCAGTACCGCTTCCTGGGTTTCCCGGTCGAAATAGATCAGGACGTTGCGGCAGAAGACCACGTCCATCATCTGCTGCACGCCGAAGCTGCCGGACATGAAATTGAGCCGGCAGAAACTGACCTGCCGCCGCAGTTCGGGAATGATCCGCACCAGATCCTTCTGCCGGTCCCGGCTCTTCAGAAGATACTTCTTCCGGAGCGGCATCGGAACGGGGGCCACCTTTTCATGGCTGTAAATGCCGAGGGCGGCACTCCGGAGCACCTGTGTGGAGACATCGGTGCCGAGAATCTCGAACCGGAACCCGGAGGAAGCGGCCCGGAACTCGTTCAGCACCATGGCCAGGGTGTAGGGTTCCTCTCCTGTGGCGCACCCGGCACTCCAGAACCGGGCGGGCCGCCGGTGGCCGATGCCGAAGTTGCGGATCAGTTCCGGCAGCACGGAATCGGTGAGATAGGTGAAATGCTGGGCCTCCCGGAAAAAATCGGTCTTGTTGGTGGTGACCGCATCGATCATGTTGGGCAGTTCTTCCCGCATCCCCTCCGGGCTGAAGACATACTCGCAGTACTCGTCAAAGGAGGTCATGGCCAGCTTCCGGAGACGCTTCTGAAGCCGCGCCTGCAGCATCGTCTTCTTGGCGTCCGGCATTTTGATCCCCAGCTCGCTCTGGATAAAGGTGCGGAACCGGCCGAAAACCCGGTCCGACATGGTGCGGAACCCGCTTTCGCGGGCTTCGCACGTTTTCCGGTCAGACTCACTGTTCAACGCGTTCGATCTCCTCGCCCGGGACATGCTCGTCCGAGCTGACCGCCTCTACCAGCGCCAGTTCATCGGTGGAGAATACCCGGTCGATGTCCAGAATAATGATAAAGAGGTCATCCCGCTTTCCGATGCCCCGGATAAACTCGGTACGCCACCGCATGCCGATCCGGGGCGGCGGTTCAATCTGGCCCGGTTCCAGATCCAGCACCTCTTCCACGGCGTCGGCAAGGGTTCCGATCACGTTGATTTCCCCGCCCAGCGCCAGCTCCATGACAATGATGCGGGTGTCCTGGGTGTTCTCCGTTCCGGAGAGGCCGAACTTCCTGCGCATATCCATGACGGGAACCACGCTGCCCCGGACGTTGATGACGCCCCGCATGAAGGGGGGCGTTCCCGGCACCTTGGTAATGGGGGTCAGATCCAGCACTTCCCGGACCTGTACCACATCCAGCGCAAACACCTCTTCTCCCAGCCGGAATGTCAGATACTGCCCTGTTTCTGTAATTCCCGTAACGGGCATGTTCTCCCTCCTTTTCCCATTTTAGCAGCATTGGCGGATGAGATTCAATTCTTTTTCCGTTTCCGCCGGAATTGCGCGGCAGGGGTTCACCCATTTCCGGCGGTGTCGGCCTACCCTATCATCTTTATCAGGTTTATCAACAGAATAGATTCTCTCCGCGTAAAAATATAGTGTCCCTGCGGACCGGAACCGGTCAATACTGTTCAAAGTCCCTGTCCCGGGGCTCGACCTTTCCGCTGTCCTGGAGTTCCTGCAGTTCGATCCGTTCCTTTTCCGTCAGCGGCCTGATTTCTCCGTTTGCCCCTGTCCTCTTCCGGTGCCCGTTACCGTCAGCAGTATCTGCCGGCGGCGCCACCGCCTGTTCAGGCGCTTTCCGCCGGAACGTTCTCCGGTTCATCTTTCCCTCCGCCGCGATCTGGAAATATTCGACGGTACTCAGAAGTTCCTCGGCCTGGGTCGAGAGTTCCTCGGAAGTCGCCGAAACCTCTTCGGACATGGACGCATTCTGCTGCACCACCTGATCCAGCTGCTGAATGGCGTCATTGATCTGTCCCGCACCGGTACTCTGTTCATGGCTGGCGGCGCTGATTTCCTGGACCAGTTCCGCCGTCTTGCGGATGTCGGGAACCAGTTTTTCCAGCATCCCTCCGGCCCGTTCGGCAACCGCCATGCTCGACTCGGACAGGCTCCCGATCTCGGCGGCGGCCCGCTGGCTCCGCTCGGCCAGTTTCCGGACCTCCGAGGCGACGACGGCGAATCCCTTGCCGTGTTCCCCGGCCCGGGCCGCTTCGATGGCGGCGTTCAGTGCCAGCAGATCGGTCTGGCGGGCAATATCCGCCACAATGGAAATCTTCCGTGCAATCTCTTTCATGGCGGACACCGCTTCGCCGACGGCCCGACCGCTTTCGGCGGCGTCTTCCGAAGATTTGAGGGCGATCTTTTCGGTCTGCATGGCATTGTCGGCATTCTGATGAATGTTGGAGGCCATCTCTTCCATGGAGGAGGACGCCTGTTCGGTGGAGGCGGCCTGCTCGGAAACCCCCTGGGACATTTCCTCGGCCGTGGAACTGAGCTGCTGGCTTCCGGCCGATACGTTGCCGGCCGCCGCCTTGACGCTGACCATCACCTCGTTCAGTTTCCGGATCATTTCATTGAGGGCCTGCATGAGACGGTCCTTTTCGGACCGCTCCCGGACCTCTACAGTCAGGTTGCCGCCGGCCATCTCCTGGGCCAGACCGGAAATTTTTTCAGTCGCATCGATCAGGATATTGAGGTTTTCCCGTATGCGGTTGAAATCCCCCCTGTACTCCTCCGTGATCTTCGGCGGAATCTCGCCCCGTGCGATCCATTCCACATACCGGACCGTCACGTCGATGGGCTGGACAAAGGCATCCACCAGGCCGTTGATTCCTTCCACCAGATTGCGCCAGATGCCGTGATAGGCATCGGCATCCCCCCGTACATCAAGGCGGCCGTTGCGGACGTTTCCGATCAGATCGCCGGTCTCCCGGATCATCCGGTTGACGGGACCGGTGATGCTTCTGGTGATAGGAATGAAGAGACCGATCACAAGGGCCAGCACCACCAGGAAGATAATCGTACCCGCGATGCCGGAGGTGCGGATGTTGCGCCGGAGCGCCGCTGCGGCTGCAGTCTGCTCTTCTTCGATAAATTCGATCAGGCGAACCAGATCTTCCTTGATCTCTTCGCCGTGGGCATCCAGCCGGTCATCGATCAGGTCGAATTCCCGGCGGATCCGGCGGTATTCCGTGGCACTCTCTTCAATCAGCAGCACCAGGTCGGTCTGAATCCGGCGGGCCAGATCCGGAAATGTCTCCCGCAGTTCCCGTACAGCGCTCCGGCCCTCCCGGCTCGTCACAAAGCTGTCCAGATCCGCCAGCCGGTCCCGGATCAACAGGATGCTTTCATCGATCCGTTCCCGCCGTTCCGGTGCTATCTGTCCGTCTTCCTTGTCGATGATCGCATCCATGGCCGCCAGCATCAGGTCGGCGTGGGCCAGCAGGATGCGGTTGACCAGATCGACCGGATCCTGACGTTCCGCGCCGAAACCGGATACCGGCGTTTCCCGGTCCTTCACAAGGGTAAATATGATCTGGAGCTGGTCGGCCACCTGATCCCCCAGCCGGTCCAGATCATCATCCATCCGGACAAAATCCGATTCGATGGCGGTTGCCCGGGAAGCACCTTCTTCGATCATTTTCACCAGATCCTGCTGAATCGCCTCGGCCAGCACCGGAAAACGGGAGAGAATATCCTGCACAAGGGCCTTCTCTTCAGGGGTATCGGCCAGATTCTGCAGGCGTTCCGTCTGTTCCCGGAAAAACAGGATACTTGCGTCAATGATCCCGGTCCGCTGATCACTGACCTGTCCTTTGTTCCGGTCGATAATGGCATCCATCGCGGCGAGCATGAGCGCGTCATGC
>JBEPXL010000233.1:0-5891 GCA_041641935.1 Desulfobacteraceae bacterium
TGTCGGCGGAGGCATCAGGGGAATAAAGCTGCCGGAAAAGTCTGCATCATAGATAACAGTCACTCTGCCGGGAAGATTATGCTGCAGTTCATCAAGCCACCGGTCCAGTTCTTCAGCAGAGAATGATTCCGACGAATTGAGTTGACAGACGCCATCCCCGCCGCCTCCGGAAATATAGATCAGAAGATCATGCGTATTCCCGACCGCCCACGTCTCCAGTGCATACCGCAGATTGCTCCGGGTCGGTGTCCCGTCCACACCGGCAGTAAAGGTTTCAGGGCTCAGAAAATATATATCTTCTTCATTATACCCTTGAAATCGCAGCGCATTCCAGGCAAGGGACAGATTGCTCCGGATAACTTCATTTTTCACTGCATCCGGGTCATGGGCGGCTATCAGAACCGCCCGCCGCCGAAGGGGCTGACCGACGGAAACGGTAAAAAAACCCGGCAGGGAAGTATTGCCCATGTCGCTCCGGGCAAAAACGGCCACATCGTAAAGTCCTTCCACAGTAAAGCCGGTGTATGTTCCTTCATACCGTCCATTTCCTGTATGAATCAAATCCACCTGCGGAAGATTCAGGACCGTGCTGTCACCGGGAACCGTTTCCGCATTATGTCCCGGCGGCTGAATCATGGCCCATACATGGGCCGGACGATCATCCGAGGTGGAAACTTCAACCGACAGGACCGCCGTATCCGTCCCGGTGACGGCAACATCTTCCGGCAGACGGGTGATGACGGGAATATCTTCATACAGAGCGGTTCCATTTCCGATGTAAACGCCGCTTGCGGACAGATAATCATCCGTTTCATCATCCGTTCCATCAACATTGCCGTCCATCATGGGATGCTGAAGTCCTGTTGTACTGACTGCGGCACTGCTCATGAGGAACGCTTCCCGGAGATCACAGCCGTTCAGAACACAGGCCCAGAAGAAGGATGAAAAAGAGACGGCCCCCATGAAATAGACGTTTTCATCGGCGGAGGAGCTGGTAATCACAATACGTTCCGCATTTTCCGGCGCTGTCAGATCCGGCAGGAAGGAGCCGGACTTGCAGGCATCATAGATGACGGTAATCCGACCGGGAAGAATCTCCTGAAGCATATCCAGCCAGTTGTCCAGTTCTCCAGCGGTCAGAATTTCATTGCCATTGATCCGGAACATGCCGTTACCGGCCTCATCGACGCCGCCGTGATCGACAAGATAAACCACCAGATTGTCGGCATCCGACGCCCAGGTCGTAAATGCATCACGAACCGCATTTTTTTCCGGTATCCCGTCCACATCATCGGCAATGCCGTTGCCGTCCAGATCAAAATCGGTATCTGAAGAGAAGAACTGGATCGTGTTTCCGGTGAAACCCTGGTACAGCAGTGTGCGATAGGCAAGATTGGCGTAGGCACGGGTGGCATCTTCCAGATTGTTGCCGGGATAGAGGCCACCGCCTGCCACGATGATTGCCTTGCTCCTGTCTTCCCACGGAACAGGACGGAACACCTGTATCCGGTTGTTGAAGGAATCGGAAACGTACACCCGACCGTCTCTGTCCACGCAGAGAAACCGCGGCAGACTCAGATGACCGGGGGCAGAACCGGACTGACTGAACTGTGTGAGCCGTTCTCCGTCCGGTGTGAATTTCCGGACCTGATTCTGCGAGTCCGAAACAAAAATATTTCCGTCCGGTCCTGCCGCAACATCATGGGGAAACTGAAAAAGCGCCTCTTCGTTCCATTGCACCAGAAACTGCCCGTCTGCGGTAAATACCTGTATCCGGTGGTTGTAGGAATCCGCTACATACACGGAACCGTCCGGGCCGACGGTAATCCCTTCCGGTCCTCCGATGATCGTACCGAACCGGTCCCGATAGGCGCCGAACTGCCCCGCATCAATGCCTTCGCCGCCCCATTGCAGGATATAGTTTCCATTGCTGTCAAATTTCTGGACCCGCAGATTGCGGGAATCGACCACGTAAATATTCCCCGCTTCATCTGCGGCGACACTTCTGGGGTACAGAAATTCTCCGTCTGCACTGCCTGCACTCCCCCAGGCGGATAGAAACTGCCCGTCAGCGGAAAACTTCTGTATCCGGTTATTTTCCGAATCCGCCACGTACACAGAATTATCCGGGCCGACGGCAATGCCGAGGGGATAGGCAAATTCTCCGGGACCGTTTCCCGGACTGCCCCATTCGGTAATCAGAATGCCGTCCGGGGCAAATACCTGAATCCGGTGAGCATACTGATCGGCTGCAAAAAGCTGTTGATCCTGTCCCAGTGCCAGACCGGCAGGATAGTGGAACATGCCCCCGGCCGAACCTGTACTGCTCCAGTCGTCCATGAAAAGTCCATCGGAACTGAACACCTGAATCCGGCTGTTGCGGCTGTCCGCCACGTAAATTTCACCTTTCGGACCTGTCGTGATGCCGGACGGACGCAGAAATCCTCCTTCACCGGAACCTTCTGTCCCCCAGGCGTCGAGGAAAGTGCCATCGGGTGAAAACCGCTGAATCCGGTGGTTGTATTTGTCTGCGACAAGGATATTCCCTCCGTCGGTGACGGTGATCCCCTCGGGGCCGGCGAACAGGATTCCCTCGGCACTCAGAAAAGCGCCGAATTCTCCTTCACCGCTTCCCTGGCTGCCCCAGGTCCGGATAAACTCTCCTTCTGCTGTAAACTGCTGCACACGGCGATTGTTCTGATCAACTACATATACATACGCTCCTGTTGCGGCAATTCCGGAAGGCCGGAGAAATTCCCCCTCCCCGGCGCCTTCTGTTCCCCAGGCGGCTGTAAAATCACCGTCTGCGGTAAACTGCTGAATCCGGTGATTGTATTTGTCGGCCACAAAGACCCTGCCGCTGTCATCAATGCTGATTCCCCAGGGGCCGCCCCGAATCGCACCGATGTCCGTCCGGTCCGCGCCAAACGCCCCGTCTCCGGAACCTTCCGTTCCCCATGCCGTGATAAATCTTCCATCCGGTGTAAATTGCTGTACGCGGAAATTCCGTTCATCCACTACATACACATTTCCTTCCGGGCCGACGGCAATCCCCCTGGGGCCATTAAAGCGACCGTCAAGGGAACCGCTGCCGCCCCACCGGGTGATCAACTGACCATCCGGATTGTATTTGTGGATCGTATTCGAAGCCCAGTCCGAGATATAGAGATTGCCGTTTTCATCCGCAGCAATTCCCGATGGTTCATTAAAATACCAGGGCTGCTGCAGGGTGGGCCACATCCGTTCAAACCGGTAGGAAACACTGGCAAGTCGTGCTGTGAGATCCGCAATGCGGACCGGCAGAATCTGCCCCGGCGTCGTTTTTAAAAAGATGTACTGACTGCTGGAAACCGGTGGAATATCGATATTACCCACCGGGATATCGGAAACCGGTTGTCGTCCGTCCCGCTGATCAAACAGAAACAGTTTACCGGAATCCTCATCGGTACGCCTGCTTCGGGCATCCTGCGTATCAGCGGTAGAGGTGGCGAAGACCACACCGCCATCAATTACAACCGGAGGAACAAAGGCACGATGGGCTGAAGGAAGCGGGTAGTACCAGTCCAGCAGTCCCGGCTGACACGAACTGCCCGCAATATCCGTATAGGCGAAAGCGTGATAACGGGTTTTGTCGGAACTGACCGGATTTTCCGATTCGGGATCATCGCTTGTACCGAAAAAGACGCGGATATCCCCGGTATGGTCATCGTACACAGCCGCAGGTGCAGCATAAACCGGTTGATAGCGGACGCTGTCCGGAACCTCGTGGCCGAATGCATCCACAAATCCGGCATTGAGCAGGCAATGCCGGATTCTCTCCGAATCTCCCGGGATATCCGGAATGGAAATAGTATAGACAAAGCCGTGGTCGGTACCGATGTAGAGACGGTCGATAAACCCGTTTCTATTGGTGTCCAGAATGGCCGGCTGCCCGGCCGGAGTGCCACCCAGCCCTTCCGGTACGGCATCCAGAATGATCTTTTCAATGAGGGAGCCGTCTGTCATATCCAGAACAAAGAGGGAGGGATACTGTTGCGGCTGAACAGTGGCGGAGACGAAAAAGGCCGCCCACCGGGGGACACCGTTGTGGATTATTCTGCCGGTTTTCGGCGTTCCCTGATAAGGTCTTTCACTGAAAAGGGCAGGGTCTGTAAATTCCCACATGAACTCTGGATTTACAGGATCGGTCACATCCAGACAGAAAACCGCATTGCCGCCGTTTCCCTGGGCTGAAAACAGAACGGTTTTCCATCCATCATCCGTAAGGATATCGGCAACGGCAGGGGATGCGCCGATGTAAGCCTGATCTTCTTTGAGCAGGAGATTGTTTTTGATTTTCGGGATAAGGTTGGAAGGAAGGAAGGCCCATAGTTCCTCCCCTGTTCCGTAATCGGAAGACCGGGAATCACCGGAAAACAGATTTCCGGCATCGAAGGCGTGGAGCATACCGTCCCTGGAACCGACATAAACAACAGAGCGCCGGTTACGATTGGATTCCCTGAAATTTTCGTAACTTTCTGTCTCTGAAGGCGGAATCGCGGTTCCGGCATACCATGCGGGAGTATCCGGGGGAAGAGACAGCGCCGGCGTCGCATGATCGACTGCGCCGAGATTCCAGGCTTTCTTCTCTTTGAGGTCGTTGCGGTAACCTTTAATCCATTCCACCAGCCATGCCCGGTCATTTTCGTTTACCGCACCGTCTTCATTGAAATCATAGGTATAGCCTCTCGGGTTGACATACGCATTGTCGATCCCGGTGATTCGTTCCGGAGAAAGGGGCAGGAGGGAACTGCTTCGATACTGGTACCAGGCATAACTGACTTTGACGGGAACATTTTCGTGTGGTGCTTTATGGAAGGTGAAGCGGATTTCTCCGGTGGAGCGGTTGGCTGTTCCCGTACCCCCGAAGCTACCTTCCAGTTGATCGGGACCGGTATCCCGGAAAATTTCCGTCTGATCGGTGATGCTCAGGCTGCCGGGCAAGAGGGGATAGTGGGGAAGCACTGCTGCAAAAGTCCGGGTCGTGCCATCACCGGTTAAAGGATTTCCCCGGCTGTCGAGGAGGGGAATATCCGACATCCGGTATACGTCGATATCGGGCAGATAAATTTCCCGTGTATCCGGATTGGTATTTGTCAGCCGCTCGCCGGCATCCCACAGTTCAATATTTTCGTAATCCGCTGCGTCTTCGGAAAAGATCAAACGGCTGGCGATGACCCTGCCGCCAAAGTACCACTGCTCTGATTCCCTTGACGGCTCTTCGTCTCTGGTACGTCCCGAAATAATATCCGACGCCAGAGGATCAGAAGGCCCGGAGAAAACGATACAGTTGCCATCATCATGACAAATGACATTGGGGGAGGCATTGTTGAATTGACCGGATACAGTGGAACCAGCGAGAGCTATATTGAGAATTTCCGGCACGCAGCTTTCGTTTTCGCTGAAAAATTCGGATTTCCAGACCAGTTTCTTTCCTGATGAAATGCCATCCGTGAATTCGATCCGTTTCTTCCGGTAGGTATATGGTGGAACACCGTCTGACCAATCGGTGATTTCATCCGGGGATACTGTCTCGTCCGCAGGATTGAGTTCCCTGATTTCATCCCAGCTTTTGACCTGATGCCAACTGGTGCCGCCATCTGCGGAGAGGTAATATTTGATGTAGGTTCCGTCTGTGCAGGGAATGTGATCGTAAACTTCAAGGGTGGCGGCTTCGAAAATATGGTTGCTTTGAGAGGGAGTGAGGGCTTTTTCTGTTTTTAACTGGGCTTTTCCGCCGGTTCGGCGTTCGATGCGGAAGACCAGATCGTTGTGGTCGGTGTCGCCGCCATTTTCATAATCTTCCCATCCAAGAATCCACAAATTAGGATCATTTGGCGGGGCACCAACAA
>JBEPXL010000234.1:0-4302 GCA_041641935.1 Desulfobacteraceae bacterium
AACCAGTGGGAATTCGGTACGCTGATGCCGGGTGAAACCAAGACGATCGAGGTTTCCGGAATCGCCCAGGATCAGGGAACCGCGCGGTCCTGCCTGGTTGTGGATTTCAAGCCCTCCCTGTGTAACCAGTTCCAGATTGTAAAACCGGATATTGAACTTGACAGAGAAGTTGTCAATGCTGAAGGACAGCCGATTGATCAGGCTTTTGCCTGTGACGAGATCTATCTTGTCTACAAGCTGACCAACACCGGAACCGGCACCACACAGCAGGCCACGATCAAGGAAGACCTGCCCCAGGATCTGAAAACCCAGCAGGAAGGCCAGGACGTCAACCTGAAAGTAGAGAAGCTGAGCAGCGGCGAAACCGTTGAGAGAAGAGTTGCCCTGAACCCGACTGACGCTCTGTTTTTCGACAGCCGCGCAACGGCCACCACCGGCAAACTGACAGTGCATTCCGGTAACGGAAGTGTCCAGATCATGAAACCCGAACTGGCCGTGAATATTGACGGACCGAACCGTGAATATCTCGGACGTCCGCTCCAGTATCATATCACTGTCCGGAATACGAGCGATGCACCGGCACTGGATACAGTCGTGAGACTGAATGCCGGCGGTAATCTGCACAACATGACCGTCTCCCGTCAGCAGATCGAACGGGAAGGCAACACGTTCCGGATCGGCCGGTTGAATGCGGGTGAATCCAGAGAGTTTTCTGTTACATTCGACGCCCAGGAACCGGGTAAAGTGACCAACGAAGTCACCGCAACAGCCTACTGTGCCGCAGACAAGACGGCAACGGTTGCCACCAATGTCGAAGGTATTCCTGCGGTACTGGTGGAAGTGATCGACCGGACAGACCCGGTCAGGGTCGGCGAGAATACGACCTATGAGATCAATGTGAAGAACCAGGGTTCTGCGGAAGACCTGAATGTCAAGCTCAGCGGAAAGCTGCCGCCGGAGATGGAATTTGTCAGCGGCGAAGGCGACACCCAGGTAAGCGGAAATGGCCAGAATGTTAATTTCGGTACGATCAAGGCCCTGCCACCGGGTGAAGTGGTTTCCTGGAATGTTCGGGCCAAGGCCAACGAAACAGGTAAAACCAAGTTCCGTCTGGAACTGACCAGCGACGCAACCCGTCGGCCTGCCATCGAAATGGAACCGACGACGCTGTTCTAAGGTGAATCTGTATATGTAGCTGGTTAGATTAAGGCTACGTTAAAAGCCCTTCCTGTTGCATCGGGAAGGGCTTTTCTCTTTCAGCATAGGCGCAGGGCAGGCGATCCGGTGAGGCGGCCTACTGCCCGGCCTTGAGTTTCTCCCAGTACTTCTGGTAGATCAGAATGGCATCGCCCACATCCACCTGAAATTCACCCTTCTGCACCGTTTCCGCGTCCGGATAGACGGTCGGGTTGTTCCGCACCTCCGGGGCCATGAGCTCCAGGGCCGCGGTATTGGGGGTGGCGTAGCCGATCTCTTCACTGATGGTTTTGGCCACCTCGGGCCGCAGCAGATAATCGATAAACACATGCGCGTTCTCGACGTTCCGGGCATTCCTGGGAATCACCATGCTGTCCATCCAGAGCATGGCGCCTTCTTTGGGGTAGATGTATCCGATCTCCGGATTCTCCTGGGAGGCCATATAGATCTCCCCGTTCCAGATCATCCCGATGGTCACCTCCTGGTTGAGAAAGGGAAGCTTGGGGGAATCCGAAGCGAACAGGCGGACATTCGGCATCAGGGTGCGGAGCTTTTCATAGGCCGCCTCGATATGGGCCGGATCGGTGTCATTGCCGGAATAGCCGAGGACCTTGAGCCCCATCCCGAAGACCTCCCGCAGGTCATTGGTGAGGAGCACCCGGTTTTTGTAGGCCGGGTCCCAGAGATCGTTCCAGCCCGTCACCTTCTCTTTGTCCACAAAGGCGCTGTTGACGCCGATGGCGGTGGAGCCCCAGAGGTAGGGGACTGAATAGATATTGCCCGGATCATAGGGCTTGTCCATGAGGCTGGGATCGAGATGTTTCAGGTTGGAGATCCGGGATTTATCGATGGGCTGAATCAGCCCCTCTTTGCCCATCCGGTCCACGAAATAGGTGGAGGGAAAGACCAGGTCGTACCCGCCCCCGTCCAGCAGCTTGACCTTGGCGAACATCGCCTCGTTGCTGTCGTAGGTGGTGTAGACCACCTTGATGCCGGTCTCCTTCTGAAAATCGGACAGGACCGAATCGGGCATGTACTCGGACCAGTTGTAGACATAGACCTCGCCGTTTTCGGCCGACACCGGCCCCGGTGCGGACAGACAGAAGATACCGGAAATCAGGAGGATCGGAAGCACTCTGCAGAGGGATACGGAATTTTTCATCGTTTTTTCTCCTTTACCAAAAGCTGTGACAGGGTGACCATTATCAGGGTGAATCCGAACAGGACGGTGCTGAGGGCGTTGACCTCGGGTTTGACGCCCAGGCGTACCATGGAATAAATTTTCAGCGGCAGAATCTCGAAAGACGGGCCGGTGACGAAAAAGCTGACGATGACGTCGTCCAGTGACAGGGTGAAGCTGAGGAGCCAACCGGAGATCACCGCTGGCATCAGCAGCGGCAGCAGGATGTACCGGAAGGTCTGAAACTCTCCGGCGCCGAGGTCCCGGGCCGCTTCGATGACTCTGGGATCGAATCCGCTGATCCGGGCATAGACGGTGACCACCACGAAGGGCAGGCAAAAGGTGATATGGGACAGAAGCAGGGTCCGGAACCCGATGGGAAGGCCCACCAGAATGAAAAAGATCAGAAGCGATATTCCCATGACGATGTCGGGGCTCATCATGACGACATAGACCAGGGAATAGAGCACCTTCCGGCCGATGAAGCGGTACCGGTAAAAGGCCACTGCGGCCAGTGTCCCGATGGCGGTGGCCGCCACGCTGGAGATCCCGGCCACGATCAGGGAGTTGACCGCGGCGTCCAGGAGCAGGGTGTTGTCCCACAGGCTCCGGTACCAGTGGAGGGTCCATCCGGTCCATCCGGTTCCATATTTGGATTTGTTGAAGGAATAGACGATCAGAATCAGGAGCGGGAGATAGAGAAACAGAAAAATGAACCCCAGATAGAACCGTGAGAAGAACCGGGACCGCGTCATGGGACTACTCCATCACCGAGCCGTTGAACCGCTTCAGGCTGCGGTAGTAGGCGAAGAGCATGATCCCCATCACCGCGGTCAGGATGACGCTGGCCGCTGCCCCGAAGGGCCAGTTCCGGGCGGTGAGAAACTGGTCCCGGATGAAATTGCCCAGCAGCATCAATTTGGCCCCGCCCAGAAGGTCCGGAATGTAGAACAGCCCCAGGGCCGGCAGAAAGACGAGGATGCACCCGGCGATAATCCCGGGCAGGGTCAGGGGCAGGATCACCCGTGCAAAGACCTGGAGCCGGCCCGCCCCGAGGTCATAGGCCGCCTCCACCAGTTGCGGGTCCAGCTTTTCGATGGCTGCGTAGAGGGGCAGAATCATGAATGGCAGCAGGGTGTAGACCAGCCCGCAGAAGACGGCCCCCTCGTTGTAGAGGATCTGCAGGGGCTGATGAATCACCCCGACCGCCACCAGAAGGGTATTCAGGATTCCGTTGCCCTTGAGGAGGATCACCAGGGCATAGGTCCGGATCAGGGAACTGGTCCAGAAGGGAATGATCACCAGCACCAGAAGGTACCGGCGCACCGACGGCCGGATGCGGCAGAGCAGATAGGCGAAGGGATAGGATATCACCAGACAGACCAGGGTGGCGACCAGGGCGTTTTTGAAGGATTGGATGAAAATCTGAAAAAAGACCGGCTCAAACAGGCTTCGGTAGCTCTCGAGGGTGAACGACGCTTCCACGAACCGGACCGGGTTCCGCTTCAGAAAACTGGTGATCACCACCAGGAGATTGGGAAAAAAGACGAAGACGGTGATCCAGAAAAAGACCACCCCGATCACCAGACGGCGGAAGAGGCTTTTGTCACGCATCGGGCAGCACCACCTCCCACCGGTCGATCCAGCGGAGCCACACCCGCTGGCCCCGCTCGTAGAAAATATAAGCCGCGTTTTCGTTGAAAAACTCGGTCACATACACCGGTTTTCCGTCGGTCAGCCGAACGATGACGTCCACGGTGGAGCCCTTGTAGATCAGCTCTTCCACCGCCCCCGCCAGACAAGGCAGGCCGTCGTCCGGCTCGGTCTTGTGGATCTGAAGATCCTCGGGCCGGAGAAGCACCTTGACCGAATCCCCTGGCTGAAACCCCCGCTTGTTGACCAGCCGAAAGGATACCCCGTGGATT
>JBEPXL010000234.1:4312-5882 GCA_041641935.1 Desulfobacteraceae bacterium
GCTTCCACCGAGCCGTCGAAGGTGTTGATCTCGCCGACAAACCGGGCCACGAAGAGATTGGCCGGCTCCTCATATATCTCCTTGGGGCTTCCCGCCTGCTCCACCCAGCCCCGGTTCATGACGATGATCCGGTCGGACATGGTGATCGCCTCCTCCTGGTCATGAGTGACGAAGATGAAGGTGATTCCCAGCTTTCGGTGGAGCCGCTTCAGCTCCAGCTGCATTTCCTTTCGAAGCCGGTAGTCGAGGGCGCTGAGCGGCTCGTCCAGGAGCAGCACCAGGGGTTCGTTCACCACCGCCCGGGCAAAGGCCACCCGCTGCTGCTGTCCGCCCGAGAGCTGATTGACCCGGCGGGTTTCCATGCCGTCCAGCTTGACCATCTCCAGCACCGCCTGGACCCGCCCGGCCACCGCATCCCGCGGAACCCCCTTTAGCTTCAGCCCGAAGGCGACATTGTCGAAGACGTTCATGTGGGGAAAGAGGGCGTAGCTCTGGAAAACGGTGTTGACGTCCCGCCGGTTGGGCGGCAGGGAATTGACCTTCGCGCCGTCGATGCGGATGTCGCCCCGGTCCGGGGCCTCAAATCCGGCGATCAGCCGCAGAATGGTTGTCTTGCCGCATCCCGAGGGCCCCAGCAGGGTCAGGAACTCCCCGGCAAAGACCTCCAGGTTCAGATCGTCGACAGCCGACAGGCCGTCGTACATCTTGGTGACACCATCCAGCTGAACCACCGTCCGCGACATTCTTCCGATATCCCCTTTCCTGAAATCATATCAAAATCCGCTTTTATAATGGATCGGGGGCGGGTTTCGCAAGAGGAAATACAGTTCAGGTGGTTATTCGCGTTATTGTGCGGGTAATCTGCATGAGGGCTGACGCTGATTTCCCCTGAATTATATCGGAGTCCGGATGATCGGTCACCCGGGTCGCCGTGGCGGCGGACCGGTCGATGTAAGTTCTTGAAACAGTGACATTGCCGTGGGCATCGACGGATTCGGTTTCGGAGACGAGACCGGAGCCCAGGCCGGTGAGCCGTTCCCGGGTGAGGCCGGTCACGGTGGGTGTGGCGGAGGCGGCGTCCAGGTAGACGCTTTCGGTGGTTTTACGCCACCAGAGGCCGTCCGTCTGCGCATAAGCGGTCTCGCTTATGGTGATTCGATCCGCCCCGGCTTCGTCGATAAGGCCGTTTTCGTCCGCATCCAGAGCGGTGGTTGTCTGATCGCCGGTTTCAGAGTAGGCAAACAGCGTGTCCCCCCTGCCGGGTTCGGTCACCGCGGCGACCTGACCTTTGGCGTTGTAGATCGTCTCGGAAATCTCAGGCCCCTCCGGCCCCGGTTTTTCGGACCGGACGGTCCGGCCGAGAAGATCGGTTGTCGTTTCCTCCCACATGGGGCCGGCGGGATTCACCTGCGTAATCCGGGTCCACCGGGTGCCGTCGGGATTGACGCCGTAGGTGAAGTGCTGCGGTATGACGCCGGCGCCGGTGACCGATTTTTTTCGGCCGCCAGGATATGTGTCGGTGATCTCGGTGATTCCGCCCGGCCGGGTGACGATCTTCCGGCGGCCGCCG
>JBEPXL010000235.1:0-5844 GCA_041641935.1 Desulfobacteraceae bacterium
TGTCCATCATCAGCCGGACCCTGGTCCCCAACATCTCGATCATCGATCCGAACATCCTGGCCACCAAATCCAAATCCCTCATTATCGCCGCTGCCATCGATGCCCTTTCCCACGCGGTGGAGTCCTACGTTTCCCGTCTCGCATCGGCATTTACGGAGATCAACTCCCTGAAGGCCATCGATCTCATTATCCACAATCTGCCGATCGCCCTGAAAGATAAGGATGAAACGGCACTGGAGAACCTGAGCATCGCCAGCACCGCCGCCGGTATGGCATTCAGCAACGCCGGGCTCGGCCTCGACCATGCACTGGCCCATTCCCTGGGCGGCATGCTCGACGTGGTACACGGCCTGATCCACCCGGTTCTGCTGCCTCATGTCATGCGGTATAATCTGGGGGCCTGTCCTGAAAAAATCGCCGCCATCGGCCGGATTATCCTGGGGAAACAGTATCCGGATGACCGGGATACCGCACTGGCCGGCATCGAAAAACTGGAAGAATACTGTCATCGTCTGAATATCTCCACCCGGCTCCGGGATGTGATCTCCGACCGCTCCCAGCTTCCCCAGGTCTGCCGCATGGCGGTTCACGATTCCTGCCTGCTGACCAATCCCCGGTCCGCCACCTGGGAAGAGATGCTCAGTGTCTGTGAGGAGGCATGGTAATGGCAGCAACACGCCTGGAAGACCTGATTGGTCTGGAACATACCAAACTCGGTTTTTTCAAGGAAGTGCAGCAGAAAATGCGGGAACTGCAGGATTCCAACCTGAAGCTGCAGGAAAAAAGCCAGCAGATTCAGGCCATCCTCGACGGGATTACCGATGTCATGGCGGTGATTTCACCGGATTACATTATCCGCTCGGTCAATCATGTCTATTTCAGAACCTTTCAGCATGAAAATCCCATCGGGGAATTCTGCTACAAGGTGTTCCGCAATCAGGACCATCCCTGTTACCCCTGCCCGCTGATGGAGTCCCTGGAGAAAAATGATATTTGCCGCCAGATGTATATCTTCCCCCTGGACGGCCAGAACCGCCAGTTCGAGATCACTGCATCCCCCCTCCGGGATGCCGCGGGCAGGCCGGAAAACATTCTGCTGCTCAAGCGGGACGTGACCGTCGAAAAAGAATACCAGGCCAAATACTATCATGCACAGAAGATGGCCACCATCGGCCTTCTGGCAGCCGGGGTGGCCCACGAAATCAACAACCCGCTCACCGCCATCTGCGGATTTGCCGAAGGGCTCAAGCGGCGTCTTCCCCGGCTGAAAACCCGTCTGAACGACACCCAGTCCAATGTCAATCTGGGCAAAGATGTGGAAGAGTATGTGGACACGATTCTGGACGAGTGCAACCGGTGCCGCGATATTGTCCAGAATCTGCTGACCTTCAGCCCCCGGCGGAACCGGGCATTTTCCTCGGTTGACCTGAATGCGCTGGTGGTGGATGTCATCAAGATCCTCGAACACCAGCTCAAGAAAATCCGCCCCAGCACCATCTGCCTGGACATTGCCCCGGACGCCCCTGTGGTGCGCGGTATCGGTGCGGAACTGAAGCAGGTGGTGCTCAATCTGGTTCTCAATGCACTGGACGCCATCCAGGAGAAAGGCAAAATCACCCTGCGAACCCGCCGGGAGGATGATCGCTGGATCGTTCTGGATGTGGAAGATACCGGCCCCGGCATTCCGCCGGAAAACATGAACAAGCTGTTTGAACCGTTTTTTACAACCAAACCGGCGGGAAAAGGCATCGGTATCGGGCTGTCCACCTGCTACAATATTATTCAGCAGCACGAAGGCGAAATCCTGGTGGAAAGTGAACCCGTTACCGGCGCTGTGTTCCGGGTGAAGCTCCCGGTCCAGCCGTCATAAACCAACAAGATGATCTCATGCGGACCCCCTGAATCTGATGCTGAATGTTGATCCGATACAGATACTGATCGTGGATGATGAAAGTTCCATCCGGCGGCTGGCGGAAAAAGAACTGGCGGCGGCCCACCGTGCCATCACCACAGCGGGAACGGCCCGGGAAGGACTGGCCCTGGCCCAGAAGAAGCGGTTTGATGTCGTGGTGCTGGACATTCATCTGCCGGACGGCAACGGTCTTGACCTGATGCTCAAGTTCCAGGAGATGATTCCCTGTGTGGAAGTGATCCTGATCACCGGTTACGGCGATATCGACAGCGCGGTTGAGGCGATGAAAATGAGCGCCTACGACTATATCACCAAGCCGTTCAATCTGGACCGCCTGGAACTGGTGATTGAAAAAGCCTATCAGCGGGTCTGCCTGCGGCGGGAAAACACCCTTCTGCGGCAGTCCCAGTCCGAAGCGCCATCCCACAAGCTGATCGGGATTTCACCGACCATGGACCATGTCCGCTACCTCATCAGCAAGGTCGCCCCGACCCATGTACCGGTGCTGATGACCGGGGAGAGCGGAACCGGCAAGAGTGTGGTGGCCCGGAATATTCACAGCCAGAGCCTCCGCACAGACCGTCAGCTGATCACCAAAAACTGCGGAACCCTGCAGAAAGAACTGATCCGGAGCGAACTCTTCGGATACCGCAAAGGCGCCTACACCGGGGCCAATGAATCCCGGGAAGGGCTGTTGTCCCTTGCCGACAAGGGAACCCTCTTTCTGGATGAAATCGGAGAGCTTCCCCTGGAGGTGCAGGCGTCTCTTCTCCGGGTTCTGGAAAACCAGACCTACCGCCGGGTCGGCGGCCAGAGCGAACGGCAGGTGGATATCCGGTTTATTTTCGCCACCAACCGGAACCTCAAGGAAGAGGTGGAAAGCGGCCGGTTCAGCCAGGCGCTCTACCACCGGCTCAATGTCTTTAACATAGAGATCGCCCCCCTGCGGGAGCGGAAGGAGGATATTCCCCTTCTGGTGGAATTTTTCCGGATACGGCTCAGTCCGGGGGGCACCCCCTGCCGGATTTCGGGACGGGCCATGCAGTGCCTGCTGGCCTATTCCTGGCCGGGTAACATCCGGGAGCTGCAGAACGTGATCGAGCGGGGGATCATTCTGGCGGAAAACGGCCTGATCACCGAACGGGCCCTGCCCCGGGAACTGGTGGAAACCACAAGGGACGCCCAGCAGGAGACACCGTTTCTGCCCCTTTCCGAGATGGAAAAGGATCATATTGTCCGGGTTCTCCGGTATGTGAAAGGGAACCGGGCCCGGGCAGCGGATATTCTCGGCATCGGCCGGAAAACCCTGTACCGGAAACTGAAGGATTATGAAGACACAGTGGATCTGATGATATAGCACCAGGAAAGAGAGACCAACATGAGTGGACATATCAGTGTAAAACTGTTTGCGACCCTGAGCAATCTGACGCCGGAAACGTCGGATCACTATCCCATTGAACCCGGTGTCACAACCGTCATGGATATCATTCACGCCCTCGATGTACCCGAAGAGGATGCCAAGCTGATCTTCATCAACAACAAGAAAGGCGAAAAGGACTCTGTTCTCCGGGACGGGGACCGGGTCGGCATTTTCCCGCCGGTGGGAGGCGGTTGATGACAGAGAAGGAACTGATTCGTTGTATTGAAAAACGTGCCACCCCCGGCCAGTTTCAGGACGGAACCCCCTGCCGCCGCCTTGGGGCGGGCGCAGTGGATGCGCTGTCCGAGGCGCACGGAATCAGCGGCCGCGCAGTGGAAATCGCGGCCCTGCAGGCGGATATTGTTCCGGAGCGCTATATCCGGAACCGGAAGAGCTTTTCCAATCAGGACCAGATCACTCTTCTCGGCGCTCATGTTGCCGTGGTCGGACTCGGCGGCCTGGGGGGAACGGTGGTCGAAATTCTGGCCCGGGAAGGCATCGGGCAACTGACGCTTGTGGACGGGGACCGGTTTGACGAGAGCAACCTCAACCGTCAGTTTCTGAGTACCCGTGAACTGATGGCCACCCCCAAGGCGACCGCCGCGGCCCGGCGGGTGGCGGCGGTGAATCCGTCCCTGGCGGCAAGTGCCCATTCCGTATTCCTGACACCGGAAAACGGAGAAGACCTGCTCCGGGGGGCCGATCTGGTGGTGGACTGCCTGGATAACCTGAAGACGCGGTTTGAACTGGAAAGCGTCGCCCGGTCGCTGGGAATTCCGCTGGTTTCGGCTGCCATTGCCGGACAGTCCGGCCATGTCACCACCGTTTTTCCCGAAGATCAGGGTCTGTCACTGATCTACGGAGATCCGGAAGATGTGGATGCGAAGGGCGCCGAAACCACCCTCGGCACCCTGTCCCATGCCATTACCATCCTCTCCGCCCTGGAGTGCGCCGAAGTGGTCAAGGTGCTTCTGAAAAAGGAGAACAGCCTCCGGAACCAGCTTCTGATCATGGACCTGGCCGACTATACCTTTGAAGTGCTGGCGCTGGGTTAATGGTCCGATGCAACGGTTACCGGGGCTTTATTCTTCGTTCAGTGCGCCCGTCATCCTGACGCCTCACATTTCTCTTCCATATCCAGAATCCTGTTCTGGTCTGATCTGAAGGCAGCCGTTCCTCAGCCGCATCACTCCGTTCCCCTTCCTTGAACGATATTCTGTAAAAATAGTGTTGCCTATTTTATGAATTCTGTTATAGTGAAAATGGTGGCAGTATAGCAGTCACTGCCCGTATCTTTCAAGCCGATCATGACAAGCAGAAAATTCACTCTGTTCCGGATGATGCTGTTTTCTTCCGCTCCCGCACCGGAAATCGGCTTTATCATTTCGCTTCTTCCATTTTCTCCACCACTGCCCCAGGAAAACGATCCCATGACTGATCCGCCGCAGACAGGGCGGCATCGGTCTGCGGATACCTGTCCCGGATCGTATACTTCCTTATTGAAGTGTCTTTCCGAAAACCAGCCACAGAAAGGAGTAAAATGATGAAACGGCAGCGCCTGAACTATGAAACACTGCTCAAGGTGACCAAATCCATTTCCCATTCAAAGGACCAGGAAGAGGTGGTGCTGATGACGGTGGAGAGCATCACCAGTGCCCTGGCAGTGAAAGGATGCACCATCTTTCTGATCAACCGCAGCACCAGTGAACTGGAAGTCGCCGCTTCCTACGGGTTGAGTGACGAGTACCTCAACAAGGGCCCGCTCAGTGTCATCAAATCCATCAGCCAGACACTGGAGGATGGGCCGGTGGCGATATCGGATGTGACGGATGATCCCAGACTCCAGTATCCGGATGCGGCACTGAAGGAAGGCATCGCCTCCATTCTGTCCGTACCCATCGTTGCCGGCGGCCGGGTCATCGGTGCATTGCGGGTCTATACTGCGGAGCCGTGGGAATTTACACTGGATGATGTCAACTTTGTACAGGCAATGGCCTACATGGCGGGGATGGCCATCGACATGGCCAGACACTACAAAGGCATGAAGGAGAGCATCGAAGTATTGAAGACCCTGCGGGATCCGAATACCCGCAAAACCCCAAAAACAAACGCCGCATGAAGGCGTTCCGGTCCGTGTGCCCGACCCTGTGCGGTTTCAGGTGCAGCACCATACCGGATCATGCGGACGGACACCGGAACACTGGAATGAGTCCCTGAGATGCAGGCCATGACGGAAAAAATGAAAACGGGGAAGTGAGAGACCATCTCTCGCTTCCCCGTAATTTTTTGAACCTGCTATGGCGTCAGAACGACGTACGGCTTACCAGTTGAACACCGTGTCGAGCTGTTCATCCGGAATGTCGAAGGTTACATTGTGCGGCGTAATGGCTTCCCGGTTGAAGAAACGCGGCAGACGGTCGTCTTCGGCTGTAAAACCGGCCTTCTTGTTGAATTCACGCTCCATGGAGAGAATATTTTTCCCCAGAGCGGTGACATCATCGGCCGTCAGTCC
>JBEPXL010000236.1:0-5832 GCA_041641935.1 Desulfobacteraceae bacterium
CCAGTGCAGCCGGACCGATTGTCCGGCATACGGCGACCGGTATCAGCGGTGCTGGTATGTCAAAGGAACCCGCTGCCCTCAGTGCACAGACGGCGAATATGCCGAAAAAATCACTGCCTGCCAGAACTGTGCTGTCTATCGCTCCGGTTCCGGAGATGAAATCCAGAGCCTGGCGGAAAGTTTTGATGCCATGGCCCGTTCCCTCAAACGCCACATTGCCGGCCTCCGGGAAGCAGAGCGGGTGGTCCGGGAACAGAAAGAACTGCTGCGGACCATCCTCAATGCCACCCCGGATTTTGTCTGCCTGCAGGATCGCAACGGTATCTACCGCTCTGTCAATCCGGCCTTCTGCCGCCTTACGGAGCTGCCCCGGGAGCAAATTATCGGATTTACCGATCAGAATCTGTTTTCACCGAAACGGGCCGGAAGGTACCAGGAAGAAAACCGTCAGGTTGTGGAAACCGGCGTACATCTGCAGCGGGAGGACCGTCTGCGGCGAAACGGCCGGGACCAGTGGTTCCATGTGGTCAAACTGCCGGTGCGGGATGTGGACGGGCGTATCATCGGAATCCTCTGGAGCGGCCGGGATATCACCGAAATGAAAGTCCTTCAGGCCCGCCTGATGCAGACCCAGAAGATGGAATCCCTGGGACAGCTTGCGGCCGGTGTGGCCCATGAAATCAACACGCCGCTCGGCATCATTCTCGGGTATGCCCAGCTGCTGGGAGAGGATATCGCGGAAGACAATCCCATGCGTCAGGATCTGGAAATTATTGAGCGGCAGAGCAAAATCTGTCGGAAAATCGTTGCCGATCTGCTCAGTTTTTCCCGGCGGGCCGAAACCCGGCGTCATGTTCCGGTGGACATGAACGGCTGTATCGATGAAGTGGTGACGGTGGTGGCCCATACCTTTCAGATGGACCGGGTCCGGATCGAAAAAGACTACGATGAGGAAATCCCTTTGATGATCGGCGATCGGGACCGTCTGCGCCAGGTCTTCATGAACCTGCTCAACAATGCCCGTGACGCCATCGGAAAAGACGGTCTCATCCGGGTCCGGACCCGGTATGAACCTTCCGCCGGTGACATTGTCATTTCCATCAGTGATACCGGATGCGGTGTACCGGCACAGCATATCGATCACATTTTCGATCCCTTCTTTACCACCAAGGCGGTGGACAAGGGAACCGGTCTGGGGCTCGCGGTCAGTTTCGGCATTGTGCAGGAGCACGGGGGGCGGATCGAGGCGGAAAGCCCGGCGCAGCCGGATGCGGATACCCCGTGCGGCACCACATTCAGAATTTATCTCCCGGCCGCCGGAGAAGAGATACAGGAGGAACAGCAGGATGGCAGAGATACTGGCACTGGATGATGTAATGGATGCAGCCCATCTGATCCGGCGGATTCTGGAACGGAAAGGGCACCGGGTTCATGCCTTCTGTGAGGAGAACGAGGCCATCGCGTTTGCCCGGCACAACCCCCTGGATCTGGCGATTCTGGATGTCCGGCTACGGGCAATGACCGGCTTGCGGGTGCTGGAAGAGATAAAAGCGGTTCATCCGGAACTCCGGTCCATTATTCTGACCGGTTATCCCAGCGAGGAAACCGAAGAACGGGCCCGGGTGCTGGGGGTCAATGCCTACTGCGCCAAACCGGTGGACAAGGAGGAACTCGAAGAGAAAGTCCGGACGGTGCTGGAAGGGCAGGGGGATCAGGAATTGCGGGTGGAGATGAAACAGTCGGCCCCCAAGTCCTGACGAATCTGCCGTTTCACCTGTGTCGCCTGAGTCCGGCTGGCATAGGGGCCGACGATGACCCGGTGGAGGATGCCCCGTTCATCGGTATTGAGCCGGATAAAGGCGGGAAAGCCTTCCTTCAGCAGTTGTTCCTGCACCCGGCGGGCCCGGGCAATCTCTGAAAAGGCCCCCACCTGAAGCTCGAAGGTGTCCGAGCGAGCGGTCCTGTTGTCCCGGATAAACCGGGGCGCGGGGATATTGGACACCAGCCGCCGGGAGAGTTTGTCCACGGTGTCCACCTTGACGGTATCCCGCAGATTGTATCCGGAACGGAAGGTGATCAAGGGAATATCCAGAATGGTCAGGGGAACGCCGCCTTCCTGGGTCCGGACCCGCTGCCGGTCCGCCCATATCTGTTCTCCGGTCCGGGTATCCCATATCTGAATGGTCGCTTCCACATTGAGGGAAGAATAAATCCCGGCAAAAATCCGGTCAAAATCGTTGATTTCCCCGTACACCACCGCATCACACCCCAGAATCGTTCCCAGCCGTTTCACACCGGTGCGGAAAAGGGTTTCATGGTCCGTGATGCCGTTCTGGGCGAGGCGGGTATCCACCAGGGCCAGTTCAATGTCCCGGTAGGGAAGAATGCTGAGACGGCTGTAGAAATTGTCCCGGACCAGATTCCCAAGGTCATCGGTGCCGGTATGGTCCCGGAAGGGAAGAACCGCCAGGCTCCGGGGAAAATTTCCTTCGACGACAGCGGTTTCCAGACGTTTGCAGACCGCCGGATTGAGGGATCTGGTGCTGCTGCAGCCGGAAAACAGGGTCCAGATCGTCAGCAGAATGAAAAGTACAATGTATGGGATCCGTTGAGCAGTTGTAAAAATGGAAATTCCTTTCCTGTTCTTCATGGACAGATACGATGGACCTTCTGAAAGAATATGGTCACGGGACGGGCGGTCGTCAAGCTGTGGCCTCTCCTCCTGTCTTCCACCGGCCTTGTTGTTCCGGGAGTCCATGATTCCTCTGGAAGGCAAGGTTCATCCGTCGCGGGACTATCTCCGGACCAGAAAGAGTCCGGCCCATCCTTTTTCCGTCAGTTGCCACTGCAGGGTAAACTGTCTGCGGGTATAGGTATCCAGCAGTTCCGGAACCTCATCCGGCCGGATTCCCGACAGGATGAGGCCGCTTCCGCTGCGGGTCAGCCGGACCATGTCCGGATACATCCGGCTCAGGGTCGGAAACCGCAGATTTGCCGTAATCAGCGTGAACGGACGGGTGAACATGTCCAGGTCTGCATCGGAAATCGAGATCCGGTCTTCCAGGCCGTTCGCCCGGACATTCTCCCTGGCTTCACTGACGGCGCAGGGATCGAGATCCGTACCTGCGGCCCCGGCAATGCCGAACCGTACCGCCGCGATGGCCAGAACGCCGGAACCTGTCCCGATATCCAGCGCTGTCGTGTCACCGCCGGTTTCCGCCCCGGCTTCATGGACGGCATGTTCCAGGCCCCGAAGCGCCAGCCGTGTGGTGGGATGCTGTCCCGTACCGAAAGAGACGCCGTGGCAGAGCGAAATCACCACCTCTCCGGGAGCGGGGGCATAGGACTTGTCCGGCGGTTTCAGGACAACATGCCGGGAAACCCGGACCGGACGGTCAAAGGAGCGCTGCACCACTGTCTGGCCGAAGCGGCTCGCATAGCTCAGTTCGCCACGGTTGACCATATCCCGGAGGGCCGAGCGGACCGTCCGGCGGTCCACGGCAAGCTGCCGGGCAAGATGTTTTTCCGCTTCCGCCGGCGTCAGGCTCTGTTCCTGCAGGTCGACAAGTGCCAGCAGGGCGGTCTGGATGGGTTCGGTGGACACGTCCGTTGTTCTGTCAGTGGTTGTGCAGCTTCAGGTAATGGGCAAAAAGCCGGGGGTGGACCCGTGAAAACCGGTCGAAATCCGCCGTGATTTCCATTCCCGGCACGATGGCCCGGACCACGGGCAGTGCCAGATTTTCCCTTGTCAGATCCACATAGATCGGGGTATAGCCGTTGCCGGTGAGGAGATGCTCCAGCAGTTTCAGATCACCGGCGGCACTGCCGGTGGTGTAGTCGGGCAGATTTTCCACGGGAACCCGGACCAGTCCGCCGGGGCCGGGGGCCGACGGTCCGCCGTAGGGATAGGGAAAGGGGGTTTCGGTCATGGCCGATACCAGCGCCCGGCGGGCGTTCAAATGAGCCCCTGTTCCCTTGATGATTTCTCCCTTCATGCCGACCACAAAACACTTGCAGCAGGGGATCCCCATCGCCGAGGTCATGTCCTGAAACTGGATCCCGATACCGGCTTCGGCGTAACTCTCCAGCAGTCCCCCAAGGCGCGGATCGGAGGATTCTACCGTAAAACACTGCCCGGCATCAAACGGTGTGGTTCCCTCATGGTCCCGCTCGATCACTTCCAGAAGTGCGCTTACCTTCGCTCCCGCCATTGTACTGCCCGCGGCAAGGCCGGTGGAACCGAGACCGGTATAGAGGCTGATTTCGTCCAGATTGGCAAACAGGAAAACACACTGGGCCGGAACCCGTACCGGTGTCCGTCCCTGCTCTGTTTCCATTTCGGCATCCATCCACCAGAGCGGTTCGTCCCGGTACGGCGCTTCCAGGGAAAGCCGGTTCGGGTCAATGGCAGGAACCGGATCGTTTTTCAGTTCCGAATACCGGGCCTGCACCAGGGGATAGTCCCGGACACAGCCGCGCACGCCTTCCCGGTCGATATCGGCAAAGGAGGAATACCGCTCCACAATTTCCATCGTACAGGCCGCACGGGCTTTTTCCAGATCCAGCCCCCGGCCGTAGGCGGTCTGTTTCCCTGAAAAACGGTAATGGTGTCTGCCGTTGTCTACCTGCCGGTCCAGATGCCACTCCCGGAGGAGTGCAATGGGACTGAGAGAAGCGACATGGCGCATCTCCTGCCCCAGTTGAACCCCTGCCTGTGCCAGTCGTTCCTGCGCCATCCGGCAGATCTCTTCCGCAGGGGGGGGATCTTCGGAAGGTGGCCCTGTTCCGACGGAACTGTGGAGGTCATTGAGTGTGACCGCTGCTCCGGCCAGTCCCTCGATTTTCTCCGGTGAAAACGGAAACGGAATATCCAGTTCCACCGGCGAGGGAAGCGGCAGGTGATGCTGGATATTGTCTCTGAAGATGCGGATCCACTTCCGGTGGAGCGGCTGATCCTTCAGGCGTGCGGACTTGAGATAGAGAAACGGGGTGTTCCGCGACAGTGTTCTGATTTCCGCATCGGAAAAGCGTTTGAACAGGCTTTTGTGGGCCGGATGGAGCAGACAGACCTCCGCGAGAAGGGAACGGAGAATCATGTCATCCGGAGCGGTTTCGCTGATCTTCTGACGAAGCCGGTCTTTGTCCATGCGTCCCGCCATTTCCGTCAGATGCCGGCGCATGAACACATCATGGGGATGCTGCCGCAGACAGGTCACTCCCGCGTCAAAATCGACATCCGGGTCCGGTACACAGGTGAAATACCCGATACCGCTTTCCGTTTCGATCAGCCGGAGGGCATACTGCATCAGGTCAGAAGAAGCCGGGGAATCAGGGTTGGACGGGGCTGTCATGTGTCAGTCCTCCTCCGCCACCGTATTCTTCGGTGCTTCCGCCCCGGCCGATGCAGGGGCATCCTCTTCTTCCTCGAATTCATCCAGAATCGACTTCCGGGCGAAGATTCGGGCACCGATAATACTGATTTCGTAAAGAACCATCAGCGGAAGGGCCATCATGATCTGGGTCACCACGTCCGGCGGTGTAATGATAGCCGCGCCGACAAAGAAAATGAGCAGTGCGAATTTCCGGTTCTTTTTCAGAAAATCTGCAGTAACCAGCCCCATGCGGGCCATGGCCGTCAGGATCAGGGGCAGTTCAAAGACAATCCCGAAGGCCAGCAGCATTTTAGAGGCAAAGGAGAGGTACTCCTTCATGGAGGGCAGCGCCCTCAGATTCTCTCCGGCAAAGCCCAGAAAGAATTTAAAGCCGTAGGGAAAGACCACATAATAGCCGAAAAGCGCCCCGCCGAGGAAAAAAAAGGTGGAGAGGAACACC
>JBEPXL010000237.1:0-5818 GCA_041641935.1 Desulfobacteraceae bacterium
GGTTTTGACAATCTTCCGGGTCTTTTCACCGGCTTCGGAAATCGCCGTCATGGCGGCGGTCAGGTCGCTGACGGTTTGCTCCGCCCCTTCCATATCCTTCCGGACATCGGCGACGATCCCCCGGGCATGCTGGGCATGATCGGCATTGTTCTGGGTCATGGAGGCCATTTCCTCCAGGGAAGCGGATACTTCCTCAAGGGAAGCCGCCTGCTGGGATGAACCCCCAGCCAGATCCTGGCTGGTCGCGGAGACCTGCCCGGATGCGGACAGCACCTGCTCGCTGGCTGTACCGAGGCGGTATGCGGAATCCCGGACAGTTCTGTAGACCTTGCCGGTAATCAGCCACAGGGCGACACAGAGCAGCGCCAGCGCCGCCAGTCCGATACCGAAGGTATACCAGCCCAGCTGTTTTACGCCCGTCAGATAATCGGACTTCTCTTCCGTCGCCACAATGTACCAGCCCTGACGGGGATAGGGACGGACAAAGGCCGTCTTGTCATTTTCCTGCCACACATACTCGATGAAGCCCTCTTTCTTCTCCAGAATTTTCCGGCCGAAATCAAAATCCACCAGCGGTGTGGTGAATACCAGTTCCCAGAGGGGATGGGCCAGGATATGCAGATCATTGGTCATGAAAACATACCCGTGCCGCCCGACTGTAATTTTGCTCAGAAACACATCATAGAAGACCTTCAGATCGATGGGCGTACCCATAATGCCCACCATCTGTCCGTCAATTTGAATCGGGACGGTCAGCAGCAGAATAGGGTCACTGGTTACCGGTGAAAGCGCTACGTCACCGAGATGGGTTTCCCCCTGGCGGGCTTTTTCAATATTTTCCCGGTAGTCCCCCAGTTGGGCCACTTCCATGCCGACAGCTTTACCCCCCAGGGTATCCATCAGAATTCTGCCGGTTGGATCGGCGATGAAAATTGTCTCCAGAAACGGTGCATTGCGCTGAAATTCGTTCAGCTTGTCCTGCGCTTTCCCGGCATCATTTCCCTGCAGGAAATTGATAATGGTGCGACTTTCGGCAAACAGATGCCCGTTTCTGATCCGCTCGTCGAGCCAGTTGTCCAGTTCATAGGCCGTCTTGTCGACGATATTCTCCATATTGACCTGCTGCTGGCCCAGTACCGCATCCGCCGACAAAGAATAGATCACCGCCGCCATCACGCCGATGGTGATGACGGCGACAATCACCAGATTTAGTATGAGCTTTTTCCGAAAGTCTATTTTTTTCATGGAAAGACTCCTGTGCAGGTTTAAAAATGTTGGAGAAGTACTCAAACCGGCAAAAAGTAATGAACATGCAGTGCAACCCGGTGTATATCACTGATCAACCTCAGAAATTCAGTAAACCAACTGATATAAAAATGCAAGTTTTCTTCTTCTCCATCATCAATTTGGCGGCGTATACTGCCGCCAATCGATTTCCCATCCGGCAGATGGATTACGCCCGGACCGGTTCACATGCAGCTTGCAGTTTTCTCCATCTTCGATTATGTTGAATATCTTCACAAGGAAATATGTACCTGCACATGCATTTCCGTACCCCGGAGGTGCAATCCTTCTGTGACTGCGGAAAAAAACCGGCAAGAAAGGAGCGCGGCGATGGACCGGGAAGAGCCTTTTTCCTCCCGTCGGTATTCGGGCGGTGCATTTTATGACAACCGGAACGTGTACGGTCAGATCACGGTCGCCGGGCCGTCTCTCCGGTTCACATCCACGGAGTTCTCCATCGATCTGCCCCTGGCGGGACTCACCCTCCGGACCGGCGGGACCAACGATCGCACCCTCTTTTTCCATCATCCCGACCTGCCGGAATGGACACTTCATACAACCGACATGCAGATTCTGATTGACCCCGCTTTCGCCGCCGTTCCCTCTGTGGCACGGCAGCTGGAGCGGATCCGCGAGTCCCGCCACCGTTCCCGTCTCAAGCTGATCGCCGTACTGGTGCTGCTTGTGGTGGGGATCTACGGGTTCGGGTATCTGATCCTGTCCGCCAGAGAACCGCTGGTGATCGCCATCGCCGAGAAGGTTCCGCCCAGGTGGGAGGAACGGATGGGGGAGGCGGCACTGTCCCAGATCCGGACAGGAAACCGGTTCATTGAAGACGAAGCGGTCCGGGAGTTGCTGGCCCGCATTGTCGATCCGGTCATGGCCGGTGTTCCGGAAGCGGCCTATGAATTCCGGGTCCATATCGTCGATGACCCGGCCGTCAACGCCTTTGCCCTGCCGGGGGGGATTATTGTACTCAATTCCGGTCTGATTCTGGCGGCGGAAACCCCGGAAGAGGTCGCCGGGGTGCTGGCCCATGAATCCGCCCATGTGACACTGCGGCACGGTCTCCGGCAGCTGATCGCCACTGCCGGCATGTATGCCCTGGTACAGGCGTTTTTCGGCGATGCCACGGGGCTGATGGCGGTTCTGGTGGACAACAGCGCCCTGCTGCTGACCCGGAAATACTCCCGGGACTATGAACGGGAAGCCGATGACACGGGCTGGGCCTACCTGGTGCGCGCCCGGATTGATCCCCGGGGCATGATCGAATTTTTCCATGATCTCCTCGAAATGAAAGAGGAGGGATCGGTGGCCCGGCTGGGGGATACCCTCAATTTCCTCAGTACCCATCCGACGACCCGGGACCGGATCGACCGCCTGCAGGACCGCTGGCAGCACTGGGAGGAAAGGCCGTCGGACTTTCCGGCATTGCGTCTCGATTTTTCACAGTTTCAGGAACAGATCCGTCAGGCGACGGGTCAGTAAAGATCAGGAAAGGAAACCCGATGGACCTCGATACGATTGTTTTCGGTGAATGGACACTGAAACAGGTGCTGATGATCGGCGGCGGGCTGGTGGTGCTGTTCATCCTTCTGGGATACATCAGAAAGCTGTTCTTTTCCAGACCGGATGACAGCGAACATGTGCAGGCTGTCCGGTGCAGAAGCTGCGGATGGCAGGGCCGTGTGAGCCGGTATGCGGGCCGCTGTCCCAAATGCAATGAACCGCTGGGCGACCGGAAGCTGAAAAAAGACGGCGCATGAGTCCTGCGGACGTGAAACGGTGCATCGTCGCTTTCGTACCCGCCTTCCGCATCGCTGAAATGCGCGGTCACCTGCGGACGCATCATGCAATGATCACGGACACAGCACCACAGACCCTGGCGCAGATGGTCTGCGAGCGCCGTCCGGGCCGGACATACCCGGACGGTGTCTGCAAACCCGCGACCTCCCGTATGCGGGACCGTCTGCAGTTCTTCAAACCGGATTCACACCAAGGAGGCAGATGATGAAAGAAACCCTGCAACCGGGTTTGTCCCATGAATTTTCCTACACTGTACCGGAAAACAAAACGGTCCCTCACCTCTTTCCGGATATCCCCGAGGGGGAAGTGATGCCCGACGTGCTGGCGTCGGGCTTCATGGTGGGGCTGATCGAGTTTGCCTGCATCAAGGCCGTCAATCCCCATCTGGACTGGCCCGATGAACAGACGGTGGGCATCGGCTTTGACCTGAACCATACCGCAGCGACCCCGCCCGGATTTACGGTGACGGTCCGGGTGAAGCTGGACAAGATGGAAGGCAGGAAACTCACCTTTTCCGTGGAGGCCGAAGACGGTGTCGATACCATCTCCAAAGGAACCCACGAACGGTTCATCATCAACGCGGAAAAATTCAAGGCGTCTGTGAAGAAGAAAAAGGAGACGTAATGAAGAAGTGGCGCTGTGTCATCTGCAACTATATTCATTCCGGCGAGAAACCGCCGTACCAGTGTCCTGTCTGCGGTGCACCGGCAAAGATGTTCGAGGAGATTATCGGAGAATGAAGAAACCGGCGGAGAATACGAGATTGGTATCCGGTTCTTGAACGAATGAAAATCATGTTTAATTTGTAGATACATCAGATTTCAACCAATGGACGAGTTGTTCTACTTCCAATGCGAATGAACGCCTATGAAAGGGGATGAAGCAATGAAAGACATGTCAACGTTGCACCAGAAGGTTCAGGAACTCATTGACTGTTATGCCACATCGGATCCGCTCAGAGAAATGTCTGTTGTCCATCAGGATGGAGACAAGCAGGAAGCTGCATTGAAATGGCTGGCCCTGGCGGCGTTGCACGGCGTCAACGAAAATGCCGAAAAAATCACCATTTCCCAGTCCGGCGACGGCAGCGTAAAGGTGGTGGCCAAGTACCGCAAGTCCGAGCTGCCCAACCCCGGTCAGGACGTGGGCGGCAAGGTATTTGATACGATGCAGCAGATTACCCACCTGGAGGGGGAAAAGACGAAAATTCCGCTGGCACTGGGCATCCGGGACAGCAGCATCGACGTGAAGGTCAAGTTGAAGATGGAAGAAGGCGGAAAGAAACTCTCCATCAAGTTCCCCGCCATTGAAAAGCCCTGACCGGTCTCTTTCCTTCTGAATCGACGACGGTCAATGAGCCCGGAGAAACCTGTTCCGGGCTCTGCATTCCCGAAACGTCCCGGAATGCGGATGACCGCTCCGTAACGATCTCCTGAACGGTTGAACCCAGATGCCCCCTATTTCTCCCCGGCAGGCAAACGCACCGGGCAGCCATTTTCATCTTTCCCGTCTTCTGATCACCATCGGCGCGCTGTATACTTTCTGGATCGGCGTCACATGGCTGCTGCGATGGACCGGAATGCTCTTTTCACCCGAACAGACCCATTATCAGTGGCTTGTACCGCTTTCCCTTCTGTTTTTCGTGATTCTGGCGGGCCTTGTAACGGCTTTTTTTGTGATTCATGCGGCAGGGGATCTGCGGGACCGGCACGGGCTGCGGGTTGCGCTGCTTCTTGGATCGGCGGGGATATGGGCAGGCTGCTATCTTTTCGCCCGCATGGGATATAAATCCGCCTTTCTCTACACCCTCAACACCGCAAACCTGATCGTCTTTTCCTGTCTGCTGGGAACATGGATCACAGCCCCCCTGAAACGCCCCGCGGAACTGGTTCCCCTCTGCCTGGTCATGTCCCTGGCCGACCTGTTCAGTGTGGCGGCGGGTCCTACCCGTAAAATGGCGGAAGGCATCAGGGAATATTACGAAACCGGAATGCAGGGACCGCCGCCTGTGGTGGAGTTTCTGCTGTTCAAGATTGCCGTACCGGGTATGGACCGCATGCTGCCGGTGTTCGGTGTGGCGGACTGGGTGATTATCGCCTTTTTTACGGCTTCAGCGCTCCGGTTCGGGTTCAACGACAACCTGATGGGACGGCCCATCCATGAGATGACCCAAAGCCGCCGGTTTTCCTTTTATCTGCCCGTATCGGCAGCGGGGCTGTTTGCAGCGGTGATGCTGGCCCACCTGCTGGGCATTTTCCTGCCGGCCCTGCCGGTGGTGGTTCTCTTTTTTCTGGGGTATGTGCTGGTCAAATATCCGGCCACCCGGCAACTGACGCCTGCGGACTGGCGCACGACAGCGGGTGTGGTGGTGGTGATGGGGGCATTGATGCTGGTGTACCGGTTTCTGTAACTCATCCCCGGCAGCATTGCAGAAGATCCCGGGCAGGGGCGGATACGGCATCAGCCCGGGATGAAAATCCCGGGCTGAAATGGATGAAACCGGCTGAAGCCGGTTATGACGATCAACGTGGCAGGTACTTACCGCGCGGAACGCAACTGCGCCAGACGGTGTTTCCCTTCTGCCGACAGCCCGAGCGCTTCCGGATTCGTCCGGAGTGATTCCGGCAGCGGGTGTCCGCCCAGAAGGCCGTTGAGCCGTGCGGCGGCGGTGGAATTGATAAAGTCTCTGACCTTCGGGTACATCCGGGTGAAGTCCCGCATCAGCGAC